>JAAZLF010000300.1 GCA_012799425.1 Actinomycetales bacterium
AAACGAGCCAGGATCCTGTGGATCTGGCTCGTTCTCGTCCGATTCTGCGAGGCAGACGGTCCCGGCGAGGAGACGCTCGGGCCCGCCCGGCGTCAGCCGGCGCTCGGGGTGACGGGCGGCTCGGCCGACCACGGGAAGACGATCCACTCGTCGGTGCGTCGCCAGACGAAGTCCGGCGAGACCACGGAGGCGGACTTCGCATAGAGCACCGCGCTGCGGGCATCGGCGCCCATGTCGCGCAGCAGGTCGAGCACGAGGGCGAGGGTACGGCCGGAGTCGGCGACGTCGTCGACGACCAGCAGCCGCTTGCCCTGGATCGACTCGGTGTCGAGCATCGGGGCCAGCAGCACCGGATCGGGCAGGGTCTCGTGGACATCGGTGTAGAACTCGACGTTGATCGCATCAGCCAGCTTGAGCCCGAGCGCGTAGGACAGCGAGCCGGCAGGCAGCAGGCCGCCGCGGGCGACGGCGATCACGATCTCGGGCTCGAAATCCGAATCCGCGATGCTCTGCGCGAGCTCGCGCGAGGCCGTGCCGAACAGGTCCCAGCTCAGGACCTCCTTGACGACGAGGTCGGCGGAATCGGCGTGGAAGGCCTGGGACATCGGTTCGGTTCTCCTCGGGAGGGGCGACGCAGAGTGCTCCGATGGTAGCCGCCCCTGACCCCTGGCACGGGCCCCGGGGCACCTGCGCTGCTCCGTACTTCACATGCGGCCGCCCCGCACGCCGTCGTTCAGAGGCGCTCTGCAGGGTCCGTGCCGTCATCGCCGGCCGGGCCGCTCCCCTCCTCGCCCGCTGCGTCCTCCTCGATGGACTCGTCGATGTACTCGCCCGTCTCGTAGTCGTACTCCACGGGGTTGCCGTCCTCATCGGTGCGGGCGTACCACTCGGTGACCTCCGGGGCGGTGGAGTCGAACTCGCCGCCGGTGGCGTACTCGCTGTCCGGGGCCGTCGGCTCGATGGCCAGCGCGAAGTGGTCGCCGTACTCGGAGACGCCGTGCTTGACGGCGTTCTCGATCGCGACCTCCTGGAAATGGTCACGGATCGCCATCGGATCGTTACGGAGCTCCTTGACCAGCGCGACCGCCATCAGCACCAGGATGAAGGCGAAGGGCAGAGCGGTGATCACCACCAGGTTCTGCAGACCGTTCAGCGCGAACTCCCCGCCGAACAGCAGGATCACCACTGCGATGCCGGACATGCACAGCACCCAGAAGGCGGTCACCAGGCGGTTCGGCTCCGGATTGCCGCGCTGGGACAGCTGGGAGTTCACCACCGAGGCGGAGTCCGCAGTGGTGATGAAGAAGATCGCGAGCACCACGATGACCAGTGCCGAGACGACCGCCCCGCCGGGCAGCTGCTCGACCACGGTGTAGAAGATCTCGGCGGGCAGGGGGAGGGAGGACGCGGTCCCATCGGGTGCGATCGCGGCGCCCGGGTCGGCGACGCCCACCGTGTTGCCCAGCTCGTCGAGCTCGCTGGCCCGGCGCTGCAGCCAGATCGCGGTGCCGCCCAGCACGGCGAAGGCCAGCACGATGATCGAGGAGGGGATCAGCAGCACCCCCAGCACGAACTGGCGGATGGTGCGTCCGCGGGAGATCTTCGCGGTGAACACGCCCACGAACGGTGCCCAGCTCACCCACCAGGCCCAGTAGAAGGTGGTCCAGCTCGAGAGGAAGGCCTGCATGTCCTCCCCCTCGGCCATGTTGGCGCCGAGCATCTCGGGCAGCGTGCCGAAGTACTCGGTGATCGCGCCGGGGATGATGTTGATCAGGAAGACGGTCGGGCCCACCACGAAGAAGAAGATCGCCAGCCCCACCGAGAGCACCATGTTGATGTTCGACAGCCAGCGGATGCCGCGCGCCACCCCGGAGACGGCCGAGGCGATGGTGCCGATGGTCAGCACCATGATGATGATCAGCGCGACCGTGTTGCCCGTCGGCCCGATGCCGCTGACGATCTCCACCCCGCGGGCGATCTGGAGCGCCCCGATCCCCAGCGACGCCGCCGTGCCGAACAGGGTCGCGAGGATCGCGAGCGCGTCGATGATGCGGCTGGGCACCGAGGTCGAGTTCCCGCCCCAGAGCCCAGAGACGATCGCACTCATCAGCGGCACGCGGCCGCGCCGGTAGGAGATGTAGGCGACGCAGAGGCCCACGATCGCGTAGATCGCCCAGGCGTTCACGCCCCAGTGGAGCGCCGACTGGGCGATCGCGCCCTTCATCGCGTTCATGCTGCCGGCGTCGTAGGGGGCGCCCGGTCGCGGTGAGAGGTAGTAGGTCAGCGGCTCGTAGGGGCCGAAGAAGATGATGCCGATGCCGATGCCTGCGGCGAACAGCATCGCGGCCCACGAGGCGGTGCCGTACTCGGGCTTCTCGCCGTCCAGACCCAGCGGGATCTTCCCGTACTTCGACAGCGCGATCACCAGCAGCAGCAGGACCAGGCAGATGGCGAGCACGTTGAACAGCCAGCCGAGGTTCTGCATCACCCATCCCAGCGCGGTGCCGGAGGCGTCCAGCACGTGCTGCGGGGCGATCACGCCCCAGGTCACGAAGGCGATGATCAGCACGCCGACGGTGACCAGGATCGGCACATCGACGCCGTAGCGGACCTTCTGGTCCTCGACCGAGACGCCCGGCACGAGCGCGGGGTGGACGCTGTGGGGGTAGTTGACCTCCTCCAGGAAGCGCTTGGCCTGGCGTCGGCGACGGAAGTAGCGGACTCGGCGCTGCGCGGCGTACTCATCTGCTGCGACTGCAGTGGTGTCGCTGCTCGACGATGTATCCGAAGTGGACATCGATCCTCCAGGGGACGGTCGTGGGAGCACCACTGTAGGCGCACTCGGGGCCGTGAGCAGGCGTGAGGCCCCTGCGGCACCTGCTCCGCAGCCTGGCGCGATGGACGCGCCTGCCCTGGGACGGATGACCCCGTACGGGGTCGAGCACGTGAGCGTCCTCGCGCTCCTCGCGCTCGCCGTGCCCGGCGCGCTGCTGAGACGGCCCGCGACCGCTCAGGCCAGCAGTTCGATCTCCGCCAGGCGCAGCGGGCCCTCGGAGGTCGACACCACCAGCCGGTGATGGGTGCACGGCCGGGGTGAGGAGATCTCGAACGGCCGGGTCTGACGGCGCCAGCGGAAGCTCTGCGCCGAACGGGTGTCCAGCAGCTCCCAGCTCTGCCCGTCGTCGGAGCCCTCGAGCCGCCAGGCGATCGGGTCCCCTCCCGTCTGCGTCGAGGAGGTGAGGGTCAGGAAGCGTGCCTGCTGCGGCTCTCCCAGCTCCGGCAGCTCGATCACGGCGCTGCGGGTGCCGAACTCGCGCTCGGTGCGGGAGTCGTCATCCAGCAGCGGATCCGACGGATCGGCACCGAACAGGTCCCGCAGCGGCTCCGGCCGCTCCCCCGGAGCGCTCAGGGAGGGCGGCGCCCCGCCCCAGCCCGCCGGCTCCGCCGCGAGTCGCAGGTGGAGTCGGCCCCGCAGCTCGGTGTGCTCGATCCAGGAGTCGTGGTGCTCGCGCCCGTCGACGCTCATCGCGGTGATGCAGGCATCCTGCGGGTCCTCGGCCTCCGTGGTGATGGCGAACGGCTCCCCTCCCAGCGGGTGCACCGTCGCACGGGGGAACAACGGGGCCACCAGGTGGTAGCGGCCGGTCCCGAGCTGGAGCGGATACAGGCCGAGCGCTGTGAGCAGCCACCAGGCGCTCATCTCGCCGTTGTCCTCGTCCCCGGGGTAGCCCTGGCCGATCTGCTCGCCGACGAACAGCCGACGGTGCACCTCCCTCACGATGCGGGAGGCCTCCTCAGGGGCTCCGACGTGGTGGAAGAGGAAGGGGATGTGGTGCGAGGGCTGGTTGGACATGCCGAACTGGCCCATCCGCACCGCCCGCGCCTCGACCATCTCGTGGATGATCCCGCCGTAGCTGCCGGGCCGGTCGGCCCGCTCGGGGGTGTGGAAGAACTCCTCGAGCCGGCCCCGCAGCATCTCTCGTCCGCCGTAGAGCGCTGCCAGGCCCTCCCCGTCGTGCGGGGCGTGGAAGGCGAAGTTCCAGCCGTTCGTCTCCGTGTAGTCGCCGCCCCAGGTGCGCGGATCGTACTCGCGAGGGCTCTGTGCGAAGGCGCCGTCGGCTCTGCGTCCCTGGAAGAACTCGATCGCGGGGTCGAACAGCAGCGAGTAGTTCAGGCTCCGCGCCTTCAGGTAGTTGCCCTCCTCCCGCAGCCTAGCGGCGTGCTCGGGCTCGCCTTCCTCCTCCGCATGGCGGGCGAGCAGCTCCGCCTGGGCGGCGAGGCCCGCGTCGTTGATGTGCGCCTCCAGCGCCCA
>JAAZLF010000301.1 GCA_012799425.1 Actinomycetales bacterium
ATGACCACGACGACAGCCCCCGCCACCGCCCCCGACCGGGCACCGACCACCGCCGCGATCAGCCTGCGCGGCCTGCACAAGCGCTACGGCGGCGTCCGCGCGCTCGACGGCCTCGACCTCGAGATCGGCGCCGGCGAGATCGTGGCGCTGCTGGGGCCCAACGGCGCCGGCAAGTCCACCGCGATGGAGATGATGGTCGGCCTCGCCACGCCCGACGCCGGTGCGGTGAGCGTGCTGGGCGCCGCGCCGGAGACCGCCACCCGCACCGGGCTGATCGGCACCATGCTCCAGGCCGGCGCCCTGCTGCCCGACCAGTCCGTCGGCTCGATGCTGCGGATGCTCCATTCCCTGCAGGCCCACCCCATGCCGATCGCCGACGTCATCGCCCAGGCCGACATCGCCGACCTCATGAGGCGCAAGATGGGGGCGCTCTCCGGCGGTCAGGCGCAGCGCGTGCGGTTCGCGATCGCGCTGCTCGGCGACCCGCAGGTGCTGCTGCTGGACGAACCCACCGTCGGCATGGACGTCGGAGCCCGCCGAGCCTTCTGGGACCAGATGCGGGAGGTCGCCGCGACCGGACGCACCGTCGTCTTCGCCACGCACCACCTCGACGAGGCCGAGCGCGAGGCCGCCCGGGTGATCGTGATGGACCGCGGCCGCGTGGTCGCGGACGGCACCGGCGCCGAGATCAGCACCGTCGTCGCCGGCCGCGTGATCAGCCTGCGCGGCGCCTCGCCCGAGCAGATCGCCGCCCTGCCCGGCATCGACAGCGCCGCCGCCGACGAGACCGACCCGCGCCGGGTGCGCGCCGTGTGCACCGATTCCGATGCGGCGCTCGCCGCCCTGTTCACCGGACCTCTCGCCGCGGAGGTCCACGAGGTGCTGGTCTCCGCACCCAGCCTCGAGGAGGCGTTCCTGCGCATCACCGACCACGCGGACGAGGCACCCCGATGAGCCCAGTCCGCGACCCCGCCCCGACTCACCCCAGGAGTGCACCGATGACCGCCCTGACCGACTCCACCGCCCTCAGCTCCGGCCCCGCGCGCACCGACCGGGCGCCCACCCCGCGCACCGCCGCCGCCCCGTCGGCCGCGACCCGCACCCTGCGCTACGCGCTGCACACCACCCGCATGACGATGGGCAACGTGATGTTCATGGTCTTCACGATCGCCCTGCCGGTGGGCATGTACCTGCTGTTCTCGATGATGTTCGGGGAGCAGTCCGAGGGGCAGGTGCGCACCATGATCATGGTGAACATGGCCGCCTACGGCGGGCTCGGCGCCGCCGTCACCGCCGGCACCCAGATTCAGGCGGACCAGCGCAACGGCTTCCTGCGCCAGCTGATCGTCGCCGGCCTCTCCCCGCGCTCGTTCCTGACCGGCTCGGTGATGGCCGCGAGCGCCGTGATCATCCCGGCGCTGATCGCCGTCGGCCTGGTGGGTCTCGCCACCGGCGTCGAGCTGGCCCCCGCCCGCTTCCTCGCCACCATCGGCGTGCTGTGGCTCGGCCTGCTGCCCACCATCCTCATCGGCATCGTGCTGGGCACCGTGCTCAAGGGCGGTGCGTCGATGGCCGGGGGCGTGATCACGATGATGGCGATGGCGATCTTCGGCGGGCTGTGGATGCCGCTGGAGGCCTTCCCGACCTGGATGCAGCAGCTCGGCCAGGCGATGCCCACCTACTGGATCTCCCAGCTCGGCCAGTGGACCACCCAGGGAGGGGAGCTGCCCGTGACCGGGCTGGCCGTGATCGGCGCCTGGACCCTCGTGCTCGGCGTGCTGTGCGCGCTCAGCCTGCGTCGTGCCGTCGGCCTGAAGCGTCGCTGACACAATGACCGTCATGGCACGCACCGACGCAGCGACGTGGAGGGACCGGGCCCGCGGCCCCGAGGAGGAGACCGACGCCCGGCCCCTCACCCCGCG
>JAAZLF010000302.1 GCA_012799425.1 Actinomycetales bacterium
CGGGACCAGCGAGCTCCAGAGCTCATCGAACTGCGCGAGCGTCGAGCCGGCGGGGACGGTGATCGGGCAGATGCCGTCGTGGAGCACACGTGCGCTCGCCGGCGGCACGTCGAAGAGCTCGTAGAGCTGCCCCATCGCGGACTCGACGACGGCGAGATCCTCGGCCTCGTATCCGTCGCGATGATCCTCGAACGCCTGCCCGAGCTCGTGCACCGCCTCGCGCATCGAGGGAGTGGGGGAGAGGCCTGCCGCGAACAGCGTCCGGGTGACCTCGACCAGCAGGGGGAGGTCCTCCTCGTCGGCGTCGCACTCGTCGAGCCCGAAGTCCAGCGCCGTGGAATCGGAGTCCTCCGCCTGCAGGAACGGATCGGCGCCGCGACTCAGCAGCAGGCGCAGCGTCTCCACGGACCTCGAGGCCACGGCGGCGTGCAGCGGCGTGAAGCCGCCGGTGTTGGGGGCGTCGATATCTGCCCCGAGGCTCAGCAGGAGCGGGATCTGCTCGGTGCGTCCCTCGAGCGCCCGGCTCCACAGCGGGGTGGCTCCGGTCGCATCGGGGGTGTCCACCGCCAGGCCCAGTTCCACGAGGCGGCGTACGAGGTCGTCCGGGAGATCCGGGAAGGAGAGCAGGGTGCGGCCCTCTTCCCTGTCCCGCGCGTCGAGTTCGTACGTCGAGAGCAGCTCCTCGAGCTGCTCCCGGGAGGCGCTGCGCAGCAGCTCCTCGATGTCGTCCGGAAGGTCCACGTATCCCGGCATGATCCCCGTTCCTATGAAGTTCTCTGTGCAGCGTCGGTCGAACCTGACGATGGTAACGGCAGCGCGGTGCGGTAGATTCGTCGACGACAGATCTCAGCAGGTGATGCAGGAAGGACGCTCCGTGACAGCGACCGAGAAGCCCGCCCCGATCCGCGTGATGCTCGTGGACGACCATGAGGTGGTCCGCCGCGGCATCGTCACCGCGATCGATGCGAGCGACGCCCTGAGCGTGATCGGTGAAGCCTCCTCGGTGGCCGAGGCGAAGCGTCGCCTGCCCGCCATCCGTCCCGAGGTGCTGGTGGTGGACCTCCAGCTGCCCGACGGCACCGGCATCGACGTCATGAAGGCCGCACGCGAACTGGATCCCGGGCAGCTGATGCTGGTGCTGACGAGCTTCGACGACGACGCGGCCCTGCGCGAGTCGAAGGCCGCCGGTGCCGCCGGGCTGATGCTGAAGTCCGCCCGCTCTCAGGAGATCGTCGAGGCGATCATCGCGGTCCGCGACGGGAAGACGATCTGGCCGGCCGAGCACGCCGACGACGAGCAGGGGCTCTCCGACTCCGATCAGCGGGTGGTCGAGCTCATCGGCGACGGCCACTCCAACCGCGAGATCGCGGAGGCGCTCGGCATCGCGGAGAAGACGGTCAAGAACCGCGTCACCGTGATCCTGCAGACCCTCGGCATGCAGCGCCGCACCCAGGTCGCGGCGATGGTGGCCGCCCGTCGGCGGGCCGGCTGGAAGCCCCAGTGAGCTGAGCCCTCAGCTCGGCGGCAGGGTGACCCTCCAGGAGATCATCGTGCCGGGCTCGAGGTTGATCGCATCCACCCAGCCGGAGTGGCGACGGGCCCGGGAGGACATGTTCGCCAGTCCGCTGCGGCGCCGCACCGACGGGTCGATCCCGCGACCGTTGTCGGAGACGTTGACCTGCACCACCCGGTCCACACCCTCGGAGAACACGCTCACCGAGACCGCGACCGCGGTGGCGTGCGCATGCCGGGCCGCATTGGCCAGGCACTCCCGCACCACCGCCACCACGTCCTCGGCGATCTCGTCAGGCAGCTCCGCATCCATCTCGGAGGGCCGCGGGGGGAGCCGCATCGAGGGCACGAAACCGAGCCCGGCGGTGGCCAGGCCGACCTCGTGGCGCAGCTGCTCGGTGAGCGTCGCCTCAGCGCGTTCGCGCCGCAGCGACTGCACGATCTGGCGGATCTGTGCCACGGCGTTCTCGACCCCCTGCACGGAGGTCGCGACCGAACTGCGTATCCGCGCCTTCGAAGGGGTCACATCAGGGGAGCCGAGCGACTCCACCAGGGCCTCCAGCTCCATCCCCACCGCGAACAGCTCCTGGATCGCGAGGTCGTGCAGGTCTCGGGCGATCCGGCCGCGCTCGTCGTCGATCTCGCTGCTGGAGCGCAGCGTCGGGGCACGCAGGGTGAGGACCACCAGGCCCGCCAGGGAGTCGAGCCGTTCGCGGTCCGCCTCGGTGAAGGCGGGCGAATCCTCCTGCCGCAGCACCACCAGCAGCCCCGAGCCGTGCTCGGCGGCGTCGACCACCGCCACCAGGGCGCGGCAGTGCTCGGGACCCACCTCGAAGGTGCCGATCGCCTCGAGGGCGTCCGCATCGGCGTGGTGCAGGCCGCGACCGGCGACGGAGTCCGAGGGGATCTCTTGGCCGAGGAGCATCGCCGCATCGGGTCCCTCGACCATCTCGACCGCCCAGGTGCCGGGTTCCAGAGGCATCACCAGAGCGGCGCTGCGCGCGGCGAGATCCGTGCGGGCCGAATGGAGCAGCAGGTCGAGCAGGTCCTCCGTCTCGCTGCCCGCGAGGACGGCCCCGGCGAGATCCTGGATCCGGGGACGATCGGCCCGTGCCGGCGGGATGGTCGAGGTCATGGTCTCTCCTCAGGGCGGATACGGGCCTCGGTGCCCAGGCGCAGCAGCGGGGTGCCGTCGGGGATCGCCTCGACGCGGTGGGTGACCACCACGACGGTGGTCCCCTCCGCCACCAGGGAATCATCCCCCGGATCCAGCAGGCCGCGCAGCAGGGCGTCGCCCCGCGCGGTGTCGAGATGCTCGGTGGGCTCATCGAGCAGGAGCACCGGCCCGCCGCGCACCACGGCACGCGCCAGCAGCAGGCGGCGGCGCTCCCCGCCGGAGATGGTGGTCCCGTCCGGTCCGAGCATCGTGTCCAGGCCGCGGGGCAGCGTCGCCACCCAGTCGTCGAGGCCGACGGCGGCCAGCGCCGCCTCCGCCTCTGTGTCCTGGAGATCACCGCGCACCACCCGCAGGTTCTCCCGCACCGTGGTGGCGAAGACATGGGAGTCCTCGGCGAACATCGTCACGTGCGAGCGCACGTCCTGCGGCGCGAGGGAGGCGACGTCCCGCCCGTTGAGCTCGATGCGGCCCGCGAGCGGGTCCAGCAGCCCGGCCAGTGTGGCCAGGAGCGTCGACTTGCCGCTTCCCGAAGGGCC
>JAAZLF010000303.1 GCA_012799425.1 Actinomycetales bacterium
CCGGGGCGGGCGCTCGAGGGCTTCCGCGGCGTCGGGAGCAGGGGACGCTGAGCTCGGTGAGCGGTCAGCTCACTCGTCGGCCTCTTCCATCTTGCCGCGCATCACCAGCTTCGGGTCCGGGGTGCCGACGACCTCGTGGTCCTTGTCCTCGTACTCGAAGCGGGACAGGAAGAACCGCATCGCGTTCAGGCGGGCACGCTTCTTGTCATTGGAGCGGATGATCGTCCACGGCGCGAACTTCTTGTCGGTGCGGCGGAACATCTCTTCCTTGGCCTGGGTGTATGCCTCCCAACGGTCCAGGGACTCCAGGTCCATCGGGGACAGCTTCCAGCGCCGCACCGGATCCAGCTGGCGGATCGCGAAGCGGGTGCGCTGCTCCTTCTGGGACACGGAGAACCAGAACTTCGTGACGTGGATGCCGGAGTCCACGAGCATCCGCTCGAAGTAGGACACCTGGTTCATGAAGGTCTCGTACTGCTCGGGGGTGGCGAAGCCCATCACCCGCTCGACGCCGGCGCGATTGTACCAGGAGCGGTCGAACAGCACCATCTCGCCGTCGGTGGGCAGATGCTGGATGTAGCGCTGGAAGTACCACTGGCCGCGCTCGCGGTCGCTGGGCTTGTTCAGCGCGACGACCCGGGCTGTGCGCGGGTTGAGGTGCTCGGTGAAGCGCTTGATGGTGCCGCCCTTGCCGGCCGCATCGCGCCCCTCGAAGATGATGATCGACTTCTGGTCGTTGTCCTCGAGCCAGTACTGGTACTTCAACAGCTCGACCTGCAGCTTGTACTTCTCGAGCTCGTACTCGTCCCGGTCCATGCGGGTCTCGTACGGGTAGCCCTCCTGCCAGGTGTAGACCGGATTGCCCTGGGGATCGATGAGGTCCGGGTCCGGGGTGTGCCCGTCCATGACCGAGTACCCCTCTTCGCGCAGATGCTCGATGTACTCGCGCAGGCTCTGGTTGTCGGGGATTCTCACGGTCGCTCCTTCGCACGCTGGTGTATGGGGCCAACTCTAGAGGCCCTGCATGACGTCCCGGTGAACACGGCCGCCCCGACACGGCCGGCGGGGCGGGGTCCCCACCGACCGGTCGGCATGCCGCTCAGTGCGCGAAGTGGCGGGTGCCGGTGAGGTACATCGTCACGCCCGCCGCACGGCAGGCCTCGATGACCTCCTCATCGCGGATCGAGCCGCCGGGCTGCACGATCGCGGTCACGCCCGCGTCCAGGAGGATCTGGGCGCCATCGGCGAAGGGGAAGAAGGCATCCGAGGCCGCAACCGCGCCGCGGGCGCGCTCCGGGGCGCTCTCACCCTCGTCGTGCCGGCCCAGGGTGTTCGCGCGGGTGACCGCGAGGCGGCAGGAGTCCAAGCGGTTGACCTGGCCCATCCCGATGCCGACGGCCGCGGAGTCCTTGGCCAGCAGGATCGCGTTGGACTTCACCGCACGCACCGAGCGCCAGGCGAAGGCGAGATCGGCGAGGGTGACGTCGTCGGCCGCCTCGCCGGCGGCGAGGGTCCACTGCGAAGGGTCGTCCCCCTCGGCGTCGATCGCGTCGGTGTCCTGGATCAGCATCCCGCCCCAGATCTCGCGCATCTCGACACCGCGGGAGTGCTCGCCGTCCAGGCGCAGGATCCGCAGGTTCTTCTTGGTGCGCAGCAGCTCGAGCGCCTCGTCCTCGTAGCCGGGGGCCAGGATGACCTCGGTGAAGACGGGCTTGACCTGCTGGGCCATCGCGAGGGTGACCGTGCGGTTGGTGGCGATGACACCGCCGTAGGCGGAGACCGGGTCGGTGCCGTGGGCGCGCTCGTGCGCGAGGGCGATGTCCTCGTCCTCTCCCGCGACGGCGATGCCGCAGGGGTTGTTGTGCTTGACCACGGCGACGGCCGGGAGGGCATGGTCGTAGGCGGCGCGCACGGCGGCGTCGGCGTCGACGTAGTTGTTGTAGCTCATCTCCTTGCCGCCGAGCTGCTCGGCACCGGCGAGGCCGGGCGCGGACTCGTCGGTCACGGCCAGGCGGGCCCGCTGGTGCGGGTTCTCTCCGTAGCGGAGGGTGGCGGTGATGCCGAGCTCGGCGGCGTCGGCGTCGGAGAGGTCGAGGATGCTGACCTCCTCGCCGCCGTCCTCGTCCTGCTCCTGGGCGGTCCCGTCCTCGGCGTCGGCCGGGATCTCGAGCTGCTCGAGCATCCAGTCGCTGATGGCGTCGTCGTACTCACCGGTGCGGGTGAAGGCGATGGTCGCCAGCTCCTGGCGCTCGGCGAGGGTGAAGCCGCCGGCGGCCGCGGCCTCGGCCGCGATCGGGTAGGCCTCGGGATCGACGACCACGGCGAGGGAGGCGAAGTTCTTGGCCGCGGCGCGCACCATGGTGGGGCCGCCCACGTCGATCTTCTCGATGATCTCGTCGAAGCTGCCGCCGGCGGCGACGGTCTCGCTGAAGGGGTACAGGTTCACCACGACCAGATCGAAGGGGGCGATCTCGTGCGCCTCGAGCTGGCTGCGATGCGCCTCGAGCCGCTGATCGGCGAGGATC
>JAAZLF010000304.1 GCA_012799425.1 Actinomycetales bacterium
GAGACGGTCGACAAGCTGCGCGAGCGCTTCCCGACCCTGCAATCCCCGCCCAGCGATGACATCTGCTACGCCACCCAGAATCGTCAGGTCGCGATCAAGAAGATCGCCCCCGACGCCGATCTGGTGCTGGTGGTCGGCTCGCCGAACTCCTCGAACTCGGTGCGCCTGATGGAGGTCGCCAAGGAGGCCGGGGCCAAGGCCTCCCACCGCATCGACTCCGTCTCCGAGCTGCGCGACGAGTGGTTCGACGGCGTCGAGACCGTCGGCGTGACCTCCGGCGCCTCGGTGCCCGATGTGCTGGTCCAGCAGCTGCTGAACGTGCTCGCCGAGCGCGGGTACGGCGACGTGAAGCCCGTGCGCACCGCCACCGAGGACCTCATGTTCTCGCTGCCGCGGGAGCTGCGCCAGGAGATGAAGAACCGCGGCGCGACCGATACCCGCAAGAAGCCCACCGGCGAGGCCGCCACCGCCGAGTCCTGAGCCCGGACGGAGCGCCGGGCCCCTCTCGACGGCCTGCGCCCGGGTCATCCGGGCGGGGCGTGCCCGTCACTGCCGCTGCGCTCATCGCGGCGTGCGCCGGGGGAACACCCGCGCGGCGACGGCGACGGCGAGCACGGTGAAGCTCGCGCACCACAGGATCGCGACGAGCCCGTCGCCGCCTGGCGCCTGCCCGTTCATCAGCGCGCGCGAGGCGTCGATCAGCGGCGTCATCGGCTGAAGGGCGGCGAAGCCGCGCAACCATCCCGGCATGCTCTCGACCGGTGCGAACCCGCTGGAGAGATAGGGCAGGAACAGCAGGATGAAACCGTACCCGCTGGCGGCCTCGGCAGATCCGGCGAGCAGTCCGAGGGTCGCGAAGACCAGCGTGATCACGAGGATCCACAGTGCGATCAGCCCCAGGGCGCCCAGCAGCTGGGGCACCGAGGCATCGCTGCGGAATCCGACGGCGAGCGCCACGAGCACGACGACCGCCGTGGCCAGCAGGTTGCGTGCCAGCGAGGCGACCGCGTGGCCCAGCAGCACCGTCACGGCGGGGAACGGCATCGTGCGCAGGCGATCGATGAGTCCGGTGGTCATATCGTTGCTGACCACCACCGCGGTCTGGGAGGCACCGAATCCGGCGGTGGTCAGGGCGATCGCCGGCAGCACGTAGGAGAGGTAGTCCGTCCGCGACGGGCCGTCGCCGCCCACGCTCACCGCACCGCCGAGCACGTATACGAAGATCAGCATCATCATCAGCGGCAGCAGCACGGCCATCAGGACGGATTCGGGGTCACGGAAGGAATGGCGCAGGCTGCGGCGCGAGAGCACCGCGAGCCCGGTGAGAAAGCCGGCCGAGGCGGGGCCGCTCGGGGTGGCTGATGTGGGCGGCGGGGCGGGGGCGTGCGCGGTCATGGTGTCCTCCGGGGGATCAGATGTGCAGGGGCGCGGTGGGGTGCGGAGGGGCGGACTCCGAGCTGACGGCCGTGTGGCCGGTGAGCTGGAGGAAGACCTCGTCCAGCGTGGGCCGGTGCAGGGCGATGTCGGCGCGCGGGAGTCGCGACGCGACCTCGACGAGGTGCACGGCGAGATCCTCCGAGGTGCCGGTGGTCGCGATCTCCTCGAGCACCTCGCCGCCGTCGCCGGTGACGCGCAGGACGGTGCCGCCGACGAGACGCTTGAGCTCCTCGGCCGTGCCGCCGGCGACGATGCGGCCCTCGTGCAGGACCCGGATCTGCTGGGCGAGGGCGTCGGCCTCCTCGAGGTACTGCGTGGTGAGCAGGATCGAGGTGCCCTGCTCGGCGAGGGTGCGGAGCTCCTCCCACAGCACGCGGCGGCTGCGGGTGTCGAGCCCGGTGGTCGGCTCGTCCAGGAAGACCAGGTGGGGCCGTGACATCAGGCCGGCGGCGATGTCGAGCTTGCGCCGCATGCCTCCCGAGAGCGACGAGGTCCGGGTGCGCTGGAACTCGGCGAGCTCGAAGCGCTCGAGGAGCTCACGGCCTCGTACCCGCGCCGTGGTGGCGTCGAGCCCGAAGAGCCGGCCCAGCATCTCGAGGTTCTCGAGGGCGCTCAGCGTGCCGTCGACGGCGGCGAACTGGCCGGTCAGCGAGATCCGGCTCTGGAGAGCGCGGCGGCCCCGGGCCGGGTCCAGTCCGAGCACCTGCAGCTCGCCGCCATCGCGCGGGATCAGGGTGCTGAGGATCTTGATCAGGGTGGTCTTGCCGGCACCGTTGGGGCCGAGCAGGGCGTGAATGCCGTGGGGGAGCGTGAGGTCCACGTCCTGCAGGACGTGACGGTCGCCGTAGGACTTGGTGAGGCCGTGGGCTCGGATCAGGGCGGGTGTGCTCGGTGACATGAGATGTCCTCGCGGATCGATGAACAGTGTGCGTCGTACACGGAGGTGCGATGCGGTGAGTGTGACATACACAGTGTGCGTCGTAAACAGTTAATCGAGCCTGCGGTGTGCGGGGTGGAACACTGTGGTCATGGCCGAGAGCAACGAGACGGGACTGCCGCGCGCGGTGATGATCGCCTGGGGCATGGAGGAGGCGCCGCAGCGCGGGCCGAGCCGCGGGCTGAGCCACGAGCGGATCGTCGCTGCGGGGATCGAGCTCGCCGACGTCGAGGGCCTCGCGGCGGTGACCATGCAGGCCGTCGCGAAGGCGCTCGGCTTCACCACGATGTCCCTGTACCGCTATGTCTCGAGCAAGGA
Organism: Actinomycetales bacterium; assembly: GCA_012799425.1. Taxonomy (GTDB): domain Bacteria; phylum Actinomycetota; class Actinomycetes; order Actinomycetales; family Dermabacteraceae; genus Brachybacterium. Next base: position 2,693 of record JAAZLF010000304.1, read on the forward strand.
CGAGCTCCTGCTGCTGATGCAGGATGCCGCCTTCGCACTGCCGAAGAGGGCCGTGCTCCCTCGTGGATGGAGGGCCGCCCTGGTGGCCTGGGCGGAGCTGGTCCGCGAGGCCTACCGTGCCCACCCCTGGGCGCTGGGAATCCCGCGAGGGCAGACCTCGGTGCTGATGCCCAATTCGGTCCGCGCGGCGGATCTGGGCATGTCCGCACTCGGCGATCTGGAGATCGATCAGGAGTCCAAGGTGGGGGTGATCCTGGTGGTCTCGCAGCTGGCCGCTTCGATGGTCGAGCTCGAGGGATCGCTCGCGACGGAGGGCATGGTCTCGACCACGCCCGAGGGGACGGGGCTGCTGGCCGAGGTGATCACCCCGGAGCGCTTCCCCCACATCGCCCGGCTGTTCACGGCCAGCTCCTGGGCGGGGGCGGAGCAGCCTCTCCCCGAGAAGCCCGTGATCGACGGCGGGACCCTGGAGGTGGACGGGGAGTTCGGCCTCGGGCTCAGCCTTCTCATCGAAGGGCTCGAGGCACGGCAGCGCGCGGCCGAAGGGTCCGGGGCGTAGAACCCGACGCTGACGAGCGGTGGCCGTGCGGTCGGGGCGGCTCAGCCGGCGGAGCGTTCGTGGTCGACGGTGCCCGGGCCGGAGGTTTCACGGCGGCTCGCACGGGGCGCGGCGAGGTCTTCGATCTCCGTATCCTCGAGGGTGCGGGCGCGGCGGGTGAGCTGTTCGGCCTCGTCCAGCGCGGTGCCGGGGAGTCCGAGCTCCTCGAAGCGCCGCGCGGTGACCATCACTCGCGACTGCAGGGAACCGACCGCCTCGTTGAACGCGGCGACGGAAGAATC
>JAAZLF010000305.1 GCA_012799425.1 Actinomycetales bacterium
CGTCGTGCGATCGATGAAGGACGACACAGAAGGTGACAGGTATGGCACAGGGCTCGGTCAAGTGGTTCAACGCCGAAAAGGGCTTCGGATTCATCGAGATCGACGGAGGCGGCGCAGACGTCTTCGTGCATCACAGCAAGATTGACATGGACGGCTACCGCAGCCTCGATGAGGGCCAGCGTGTGGAGTTCGAGGTCACTCAGGGTGACAAGGGCCCGCAGGCCGAGCAGGTCCGCCCGGTCTGATCGACGGCGTTCCCGCGAATCTCACGAACCGGGCAGGAGCATCGCGCTCCTGCCCGGTTCGTCGTGGTGCGGAGGTCAGCGGGGGCCCAGCACGCGCCCGGCGCGCGCAAGAGACTCGACCTGCGCCCGGCGCGCCAGGCGCACCGAGACCGCATCGGAGCGCAGGTCGCGGTCGATCATTTCGGGCAGCGGGCGTCGTGAGGCCAGCAGGACGCAGTTCCCTCGGCGTTTGCCCGACAGATGCGCGGGTTCGGCGATGATGCCGACGTGCGGGAAGACCGCCGACAAAGTCGCGACCTCATCCGCCATCAGACCGCTGCCGGGCGGCGCCGCGCAGTTGGCCAGGTAGAGACCGCCGTCGCGCAGCACGCGGTCGGCGTGCCGGGCAGCAGCGAGGGAGATGAGCTCCTTCGGGGTCCGCGCACCGGCGAAGACATCGCGCGTGAGCACGTCGAAGCGATCCTCGCGCCAGGACGTGAGAGCGCTGAGCGCGTCATCGGTCCGCACCCGCAGCTGAGGGGAGCGGGGCAGGTCGAACCAGGTGCGCACCTGCTGTGCGAGCAGTTCGTCGATCTCCACCACGATCTGGCGCGAGCGCGGGTGCCGGGCGGCGATCGCCCGGGGCAGAGAGCAGCCTCCGCCGCCCAGGTGTGCGAGCTGCGCCGCGCTCGCGCCCTCGTCGTCCTCGAGATGGCGGTCGATCACCAGCAGCATCCACCGCATGTACTCGAACACCAGGTGCTCGGGGTCGGGGTGGAGATGCGAGGAGGGGACGCCGTTGACGTCGAGGAGCACCGATCCGTCGTTCTCGAGGGTCAGTCGGGCGGTCCCGGTGGAGATGGGGATCGTGGTGTCGAGCGGGCCGAGCTGCGAGAAGGCAGGACGGCGCTCGCGGTCGCGGCGGGCCATCGCCCCACTCTAGAAGATCCGCCGACCTCTCCTCCCCACCGCCGCGAGCTCCACGCCGAGGCCCGCTCGGGCCCGAGTGTCACACCCCCGCCTTAGCGTTCTGGGTACCAGGACGCACCGGATGCGTCCTCGGACGGCAAGGAGGATCCCGATGGCATCGATGACATCTCGCCGGCGTGGAGCCACGGCGATCAGCTCTGATGCGCGCTCCCTGCGACTGCGCCTGGCGCAGCTCGATCAGGACCAGGCGGATCTCGAGCGCGCCCGTCACCTGTGGGCACAGGGCAGCGAGCTGAGCCGCGTCGCTCCGCGGGAGGCGTTCGAGCTCATCCACCGAGCGGCTCTGCGCGGTGCAGGCGTGCTCGTGGCGCGCGCCAATCGTGCACGCCGTCGCGCCCTGCCGCTGAACGTCTGGACCGCGATGGAGCGCATGGGAGGAGAGGACGCTCAGCGCGCGGAGGACCTGGCGCCCCTGGTCGCCGAGCGCATGCGCCTGGACCGCGACTGCTCCGCCCTCCCTGACCCAGCGCTGCTCGAGCGCCACCTCGGCGAGACCGCCGCGCATCTCGACCGGATCTCGCAGCGTCTGCTCGAGGATCTGCCCGCTCATGTCACGGATCTCGCGGCGTCCGACTGAGGTGCCCGAGCCTTCCTGGGCCCGAGTACAGTTCGGCACGAGGGAGGTGCTGATGGCAGAGCGAGGCGGAGCGGAGCCCCGTGAGGAGGTGCCCGGGATCCTGCACCTGGACATGGATGCCTTCTTCGCCTCCATCGAGGTGCGTGACGACCCGAGCCTGCAGGGACTGCCCGTGGTGGTGGGCGGCGCTGGGGCGCGCGGCGTGGTGGCGGCGGCCAGCTACCCGGCTCGCACCCGCGGCATCCGGTCGGCGATGCCTATGGCCTCGGCTCGTCGGCTGGCTCCGGATCTGATCATCGTGCCGCCCCGCATCGAC
>JAAZLF010000306.1 GCA_012799425.1 Actinomycetales bacterium
AACCTACGACCTCCGGGTTATGAGCCCGGCGAGCTACCGAACTGCTCCACCCCGCGGCGACATCAGTAACTCTACGACCACCTCGCCGCCGAGTCCAACCGGAGCGCCCCCAACGTGTGCCATGACACGTTCATAGGCCGTTCACCTGCCTGAACACCAGGACGCCCGACCAGCTCCGGTGGGGTACCGGCGCCGGTCGGGCGTCCTTGGAGGGGCGCGGGGCGGCTGTCAGCCGTCCTCGCCGTCGGCGGGCTGCTCCGGGGCCCCGGTGCCGCCGAGCTCCTGATTGGCCGTGACAGCGCGCTCGAGCGCGTCGGCAAGCCGCTCCTGGGCGTCGCCGTAGGCGGCCCAGTCCCCTTCCGCCATAGCGGTCTCTGCATCGGCCACGGCGGAGTCCATGTCCGTCAGAGCCTGGTCGAGGCGTTCCTGAGCGGAGCCGGAGGCCGGCGGTGCGGGGCTCTCCTGTCCGCCCTCGTCGGCCGGGGCTTCGTCCTCCGGTGCCTCCTCGCCCTCCTCGACGGTGCCCTGACCGGTCTCGGCATCCGCCGTGCCGGAGGGGGCGTCGGTGTCGGAGACCTCGGCATCGCCGGCGCTCGCGCCGGAGTCACCGCCGAAGACGAGGTCGAGCGCTTCGTCGAGAGTCGGCGCGAAGCCGATCTTGTCGCCGAAGGAGACCAGCACCATCTGCAGCAGCGGGTACTGGGTGCCACCACCGGTCTGGGAGGACTGCAGGTAGACCGGCTGGACGTACAGCAGTCCGCCGCCTACCGGCAGGGTGAGCAGGTTGCCGTTGATGACCTCGGAGTTGCCGGACTTCAGCAGGTTCAGCGCCTGCGAGACGTTCGGCTCCGCGTTGAACGTGGCCTGCACCTGGCCCGGGCCGTTGACCGGGTTCGAGGAGGGCAGCACCATCAGCGTCATGTCGCCGAAGGTGTCCGCCGGGTTCCCCTCGGTGCTGCCCGTCTCCGAGTCCACCGCGAGATAGCCGGTGAGCACGTTCTGGCCCTCGGAGGGGATGAAGCTCGAGGAGAGCATGAACCGCGGAGAGTCCGCGTCAGGCATCTGCATGGTCAGGTACATCGGCGGCTGCGCGGCCTGCTCGCCGGTGCTGCCGTCGGGGTTGGTGGGCGCGGGGACGGTCGGGTCCGGCGGGACCTGCCAGAAGTCCTGCTGGGTGAAGAAGTCGTCCGCATCGGTGACGTGGTAGGTCGCCAGGATCTCCCGCTGGGCCTTGAAGAAGTCCGCGGGGTAGCGCAGGTGCGACATCATCTCGCCGCTGATGGCTGAGGCCGGCTGCAGCGCCTCCGGGAACACCTCGGACCAGGCCGTGAGGATCGGGTCCTCCGTATCCCAGGTGTACAGCGTCACCGAACCGTCGAAGGCGCTCACAGTCGCCTTGACGGAGTTGCGCATGTAGTTCGCCGAGCGCTCTCGGTTGCCCGCGGTCTCGTTCGGGTTGGTCTGCGAGTCGTTGACGGTCTGATCCAGATCCACCGACTGCGCGTACGGGTACTCGGTGGTCGTGGTGTAGCCGTCGATCACCCACACCAGCTCGTCATCGACCACTGCCGGGTACATCTGGGAGTCCAGGGACAGGAACGGTGCGACCTCGCGGACCCGCTGCTGGGGGTCGCGGTCGTAGAGGATCTGCGACTCCTCGTTGAGGTAGTTCGAGATCACGATGTTCGGATCGCGGAACTTGATCGCATACAGCAGCTGGTTGAGGAAGCCGCCCACGGAGGGGCCGCCGTCGCCCTGGAAGGTGTTGTAGACCTGATCGCCGCCCTCCTCGTCGTCGGTGCTGCCGCGCTGGTAGTCGAACTCCTCGGGCTCGCTGCCCTCGGGGGCGCCGACGATCGAGTAGTCCGGGGAGTAGCGACCGAAGTAGACCCGTTCCTCGTATTCGCCGAAGGCACCGTCGCCCGGCACGCCGGACTGCAGGAAGCTGGGCTCTCCGTCGGAGTTGCGACGGTTGCCGTGCGCGGCGGCGGTGCCGTAGCCGTGGGTGTAGATGATGTGCTGGTCCACCCAGGAGCGGTCGGCGAGACCGAACTTGTCCGGGCGCAGCTCGCGCACACCGATCACGGTGTCCTGCAGCTCGCCGTCGATCTCGTAGCGGTCCACGCTGAGGACCTCGTCGAAGCCCCAGTAGCGACGGTTCGCTTCCCGCTGCTCGAAGGTGGGAGAGATGATGTTGGGGTCCATCAGCCGGATCTGCGCGGTGGTCGAGGCATCCGCGCGCAGCGCTCCCGGCTCTGCATCGGTGCTGGCCGTGTAGGGGACCTCGTTGATGTCGTCGAGGTTGAACGCGGTGCGGGTGGCGTCGATGTTGTTCTGGATGTACGGCTGCTCGAGCGCACGCTCGTTGGGCTGGACCTGGAACTGCTGGATCGCCCAGGGGTACAGGTTGCCCACCACCAGGGTGGACAGGATCATCAGGCCCGCGCCGATCGCCGGGATCCGCCAGTCCGAGCGGAAGATCCACACCACGAACAGCGCTGCCACCACGATCGAAGCGATCGCGAGGATGGTCTGGGCCGGAAGGATGGCGTTGTGGTCGGCGTAGGAGGCGCCCTCGAATCGCGGATGGTCGGACGTCAGCAGGTCGTAGCGCTGGAACCAGTGGCCGGCGCCCAACAGCAGCACGTAGATCGTGGCCAGCACGCCGAGGTGCTTGCGGGCGGAGCGGGTGACCTCGAGGCCGCTGTCCTGGCCCCAGCTGACGCCGCCGTAGATGAAGTGGCCGACCAGGGCGCCGACGATCGCGACCAGCAGCACGAACTGGCCGAAGGCGACGAGCAGGTCGATCAGCGGAAGCGTGAAGACGTAGAACGAGATGTCGTTCTCGAAGATCGGGTCCGCCTGGCCGAAGTCCTGCGGGTGGAGGAAGAGCTGCACGTCCTGCCAGCGGCGCGACAGAGCGAGACCGCCGAAGGCACCGATCACGATCGGGGCTCCGTAGGTCAGGCCTCGACGCAGCGGGTCCACGGCGGCGCGGAACTGCTCGAGCGCCTCCTGCTCACGTGTGACGGGCGGATAGACGGGGCGCTTGGTGTAGGCGATCCGCAGGCTGAGGAACAGCGGGATGGCGAAGGCCACGAACCCGCCCAGGAACAGCAGCGCCTGGGTGCCCCAGCGGGTGATGAGCACGTCGGTGAACTCGAGCTGGTCCATCCAGAGGTATTTGGTCCACACCTCCGAGGCGATCACCAGCAGCGCGATCAGTGCGATCAGCGCGCCGATCGTGATCGCCAGCGGAGAGATCCGCCTCGGTGCACCCGAGCTCGCATCGGGGGCTGGACGTGGACGCGGCCGCGGCATGTCGCCGAACGGGGCGGAGAAACTCACAGATAACCTCAGGTGCCTCGGTGTCGGGGCCCGTGGTCGCTGCTGCAGTGCAGGAGGTGTGACCGGGGCTCCGGGTACAGTGTGGTGCCGCCGCCAGACGCGTCGGCCCTCCTATTCTGTCAGGCCGAACCTGTAAGGGACCTCTCGATCCGATGACGACTCCGGCTCCCGACCCTCTCGACGCCCCGACCGCCGCTCTCGCCGCCGCCGTCCTCGAGGTCGCCCGCCATGTGGAGGACGCTGATCTGACTGGTCCGCGGCTTTTCGCTCTCGCGCGCAGCGCCGATCTGATGGAGGCCTCCCCCTCCCTCGCCTCGCTCCTCGGGGTCGACGGCGACGGCGCCGGAGCACCCGATGCCCTCCATCTGACCCCGATCGATCTCGACGACGGCTCCGCCGTCGATCCTGATCCCCTCGCCGCGCTCGAGTCGGTGCAGTGGCCGGATCTGGCCGCCGGCGGCGCGATCGTCTGCGACCTAGCTCCCTCGGCGTGGTCAGTGCGCGAAGGCACCGGCGCGCGGGATCTTCCCTCGGGCGGTGCTCTGCGCGTGGTGGTCGCCGCGCTGGCCGACGGCGCCACCTGGTCGGCGCTGCACCGCGGCGACGAGGAGGGCTATGTCCTCGGCGCCGCGCTGCTGCCGGAGATCACGCAGGCTCTGGTCCAGACGCTCAGCGTCACCGACTGAGACCGGTTCAGAACGCCGGAGCCAGCTCGTCCTCGTTCGAGGACTCTCCTGTGAGCGGATCCTCCTCCTCGTCGCCGACGGCACTGTCGATCACCTCGCCGGTCTGCGGATCGTGCTCGGGCACATCATCCGCCTTCAGGGGGCGGGCGAAGGTGGCGCTGCCGTAGGTCAGATCGTGGCCGATCGCCTCCGCCTGGATGTTCAGCGAGTGACGCTGGACATCGTCGGTGCCGGTCCACTCCGAGGTGCTGAGCCGACCGGTGACGATGAGCGGCTGCCCCTTCCGCACCGAGGTGAGCAGGTTGCGGGCCAGCTGCCTGCGGGCGAAGACGGTGATGAACTCGGACTTGCGGTCAGCGAACTCCTGGGCGGCGGCGTTGTAGTACCGGCCGGTGACCGCGATCCGCACCTTCGCGGTGACGGTGCCGTTGTCCTGCTTGTGCTCGCTGGGATCACCGGTGGCGTTGCCGATGAGAGTGGTCTGGATATCGCGCATGGCGGTGTCCTTCCTCAGATCCGGGGCTGTCCCGGAGTCGGCTCCCTGCCGACGCCCACAGCGTTCCCCGAGCGCGGCGCACGCTCCAGGGCAGCGCAGATCCTGTGGATGACACACCGGTGTGGAGGAGAGGTCACGGCGCACGCAGTCTTCTCACGGCCGGTTCGGCTGCCGTTCCCGTCCGCCCACCGACGGCTGCTGCGGTGACCGCCCGCCAGCGGCACGGTCGATCACTGGCCCGGGGCGAACGGGATGGTCGACAACTGGCGCTGCACCCGAGCACCCGAGCACCAAGCAGGCCCAGACACGACCACCCGCCCCACGCCGGCGCACCTCAGACCCCGACCCCACACGACGAAGCGGCCGGCCCCACCAAAAGGGACCGGCCGCCGCACGAAGCAGCCCCGGCATCGCACCGGAACCGCTCAGGAGATCACACGCTGGGAACGACCAGGCCGGACGCGTTCTTCCGCGCGTTCTCGAACCGCGCCTGGACATCCGCCCAGTTCACGATGTTCCAGATCGCCTTGACGTAATCCGCCTTCACGTTCTGGTAATCGAGGTAGAAGGCGTGCTCCCACATATCCAGCTGGAACAGCGGGATCGTCGCCACCGGCACACCGTTCTGCTGATCGTAGAACTGCTCGATCACGAGCTTCCCACCCAGCGGCTCATACGCCAGCACCGCCCAGCCCG
>JAAZLF010000028.1 GCA_012799425.1 Actinomycetales bacterium
GTTCGTCGGCGTCGTGCGCGGGCGCACCGCCCGTTCCAGCCGCTGACCAGGGACGTCGGATCCCTGCGCAGCCCGTCACAGACCGCACCCACGAAGGAGACCCTCCATGACCGACCAGCCCCGTATGAACGTCGAGAGCTTCAACCTCGATCACCGCGCAGTGGCCGCTCCCTACCTCCGGATCGCGGACCGCAAGGAGCTCGCCGGCGGCGACGTGCTCACCAAGTTCGATGTGCGCTTCACCCAGCCCAACGTCTCCCACCTCGACTCCGAGGCCGTCCACTCCCTCGAGCACATGATGGCCGAGCACATGCGCAACCACTCCGCAGACGTCCTGGACGTCTCTCCGATGGGATGCCGTACCGGCTTCTACGTGCTGCTGGTGGGCGACCACACCGTCGAGGGCTTCGCGCCGGTGCTCGAGGCGACGCTGCGCGACCTGCTCGGGGCCACCGAGGTGCCCGCTGCGAACGAGGTCCAGTGCGGCTGGGGAGCCCACCACACGCTCGAGGGCGCCCATCACGCCGCCCGCGAGTTCCTGGACCAGCGGTCCCACTGGGAGCAGGTCAGCGCGCGCTGATCCCCTCGCGCACCGCCGCCAGCAGGCGTGCGGTGCGTGCGTCGGTCGCGAGGTCGTCGACGTAGACGGGTGCTCCCTGCGCATCGGCGAGCGGGATCCGCCAGTTCGGATGCTCCTCATCGGTGCCCGGCTGATTCTGGATCCGGCGCTCGCCCACGCAGTCCACCAGCGAGACGCCCAGCAGCATCGAGGGCGTGCGCGCCAGGTGGCGGTGCAGCGCGACGACGGTCTCCTCGATGCCCGCCCCCTCCGGCAGCAGCCCCTCGGCGCGCAGCATGTCGAGCACCTGCTCGCGTCCGGCGGCGTCAGCCGCGAAACGTGCCGTCGAGGTCGTAGGACGGGGTGTGGTCCTCACCCTGGTGGAGGCCCCGGCGGCCGCTGTCCTCCCATCGCAGACGCACCTGCACCGAGGTGCCGTGGTCGACATGGACCGGGACCGTAGAGGCGCGGGCCTCGCGCAGCACGGTCTCGGGCGGGACCGCCGGACCCGCACTCCCGGAATCTCAGCGGAAGGGCAGCAGCTGCGTCGGCAGGGAGCCGGTGGCGACGAGGGCGTTCAGCGCGTCTGCGAACTCACGGCCCTGCTCCGCGCCCACCGCGTCGAGCTCCAGGGATGTGCCGTCGTGCATCTCGATGCGCACCACGTCCTTGAAACGGCCCTCGTCGAAGACCGCCGCACTCACCTCAGCGGGGGAGCGCTCCTGCACGCGCCGACCCGGTGCGCTGCCCCGCATGACCCGGCGATCGGTGACAGCGAGGTACTCCGTGCTGACCCCGGTCTGCCCGAGCAGGACCAGCAGCGTGTGCTCACCGGGCTGCAGCCAGCCGAGCGCCGGACCCGAATGGACCTCCTCGCAGTTCCACAGCGCGGGGGTGCCCAGGAGCGCACCATCCCATGCGGCGCGCATCCGGCTCTCGACGGAGTCCGGGGAGTACGTGCCTTGCACATGCCGCGCTGAGACCACGTCCGCAGGGGCCATCGGCGGCGGGACCCGCCCGGTCCTCGCGAGGGTCTGCAGGGCGTGGGCGAAGCGGAGCCCGTCCTCGAACGAGCATGGTTCGATCGACAGGTTCCTGGCGGAGCTCACCGCGATCTCGACCTTGTAGTAGAGGCCGGGGATGTAAGACGCCCCGCGCACGTCACGGGCGGCGACGGCACGCCTGCGCGTGATGCCCTTCGGCGACCGCCCCGCGGCGTTCCAGCGACCGAGGACCACCTCCTGGTGCGTGACCAGGATGATCTTCGGCTTCTCGTCCGGGATGCCGGGAAGGGCGAGGAGCACCTCGTCCTCGGGGGCGAGGAGCTTATCGGCGATGTTCTCAGGCATCTTCAGCCCTCGGCGGATCGTCGTGGTGGACAGCGCCCTGGCGAGGCTCTCCCGGGCTGGGCTCGTTCCGTGTGGCATGTCGCCATCGTAGGTGGATGGGGAGTAGTCCCCATCGCCATGCAGGGCGCTCGCGCCTAACGTGGGGACACAGACGATCTGCCCCTGTCCGGTGAGGACGCGGCAGGAGCGGAAGAACGCGGGGGAGACGAGAGATGACCGGCTTTCAGGGAGCGGACACCGCACAGCTCCGCGAGCAGGCGGAGCTGATGCGCGATCGCGCGAGCACCCTGGAAGGCCTCCGCACGCGGCTCTCGATGCTGGTGGCCTACGGCGCGGAGTGGGAGGGTGCGGATGCCCAGGCCTTCCGGGACCGCTGGCGCAGCGAGGTAGCACCCCGGTTCGATGAGCAGATCAGCGTGATCGAGGCGCACGGGAACTCGCTCGACGAGGAGGCCGACGAGCAGGACACGGCCTCCGAGGTGGAGCAGGCTCCGGGGCTGCTGGAGAATCTCCTCGGGCTCGGCAAGGCAGGTCAGGGGATCTTCACATCGTTCAAGAACCTCCGCAAGATCCTCGATGACTTCCCCAAGCACATGAAGGAATGGAAGACCGCCTTCGCGGCGGGCCCCGGTGCGCTGTGGGCGAAGTACAAGACGGATCTCGTCAAGGGTCTGAAGGAGGGGCTGAAGTTCGGCGAGGAGTACTCCTCCCTGGCCAAGAAGCTCGTGGGCGAGCTCGGCCTGCCGGACTCCCTCGGGAACTGGGATCCGCTGAAAAAGCATCTTGACGGCGGGAAGTTCCCCTCCTGGCTCGGAGACGCCGCCCCGAACCTCGCGAAGGTCGGCAAGCTCGGCGGCAAGCTCATCCCCGGCCTGGACATCGGCGTCGGCGTGCACCAGATGCTCAACGGCGAGACGAGCTTCGAGAAGGTCAGCGGCGGTCTGTCCGCGGTCAGCGGCGGCATGGTCCTCGCGGCTCCGCTGTTCGGCCCGGCCGCCCCGATCGTGGCCGGCGTCGGCGTCGCCGCCGGCGTCGTGTCCATCGGCATGGATCTGGGCAAGATGGCCTGGGACAACCGAGAGGCGATCGGCGAGTTCGCCGGTAGGGTCGGTGAGGGCATCTCGAACGCGGCCCACACCGTCACCGACGCGGTCTCGAACGCCGCCTCGAACGCCGCGGACTCCATCGGGAACGGGATCGAGTCCGCGGGCAACGCGCTGAAGAACGCCGGCAGCGCGATCGGCAACGCTTTCGGCTTCGGGTGACCCCCGTGAACTACGCTGGCGCCGCCCCGTGCACGCGGGCAGCGTCATGACGACCGGCCGCGCAGGCTGAAGGAGCAGTAGATGCCCACACTCACCGTGACCGAGCGGGACGCCGCAGGGGCCATGGAGCTCCTCGCCTCGGCAGCTGAGGACCCGCAGCTGCTGATCGTCCTCACCGATGAGGAGATCACCGCGCTCGCCGGGCGCGACAGCCTCACCCTGACCGGCAGCCCCTACCTCGATCAGGAGGGCGTGGACGAGACCGCGCATGCCTCGGCGGCCCTCCGCTCGCTCATCGCGCGCGGGCTCGTGGTCACCGCGGACGAGGGGATGGAGGAGGAAGGAGAGGTGATCATCGGCGAGGCCACGGCGCGCGCGGTGCAGATCGATCGCCCGATCGCCGGGCTGCTGATGCTCCACTCAACCGCGAGCGCGGTCGTGCACGTCACGCGACAGGTCTCCGAGCAGCTGACCCGCCTGGTGCTGCATGTGGAGACCGACGGGGGCGTGCTCGAGGAGTTCGTCTCCGCGGACGGCTTCCACCGTTTCTCGGTGCCCACCCGCTCCGCGGCGGTCGAGAGGCTGGCGCGCTACATCGATCCCGGCGCCGTCGCCGGGGACGAGGGCGGCCGGTCCGCGACCGCCCCGGTCGCCGCGCTGGACTCGGGCGAGGGCGAGCTCGGCGGTGAGCTCGCGGACACCCGCACCCTCTCCGTCCTCACCGCGGCCAGCGCGGACGAGGCGAGCCAGGCCACGATCTTCGCGACCAGCGGCGCCGTCTACGCGATGGACACCCCCGAGGAGGGCGAAGCCGAGGCGACGGTGAACGGGCTGTCCGCGGCGGAGCTGCGGACGATGCTCGCAGAGGTGCTGGATCGCAGCTCCCGGGCCCCCTCGGCCTGAGCGGTCCGATCGCCGAGGACCGCGAGCTCGGCGGTCACGTCCAGGAGGGCAGCCACATCCGGTAGCGCCACTGGTCCACGTCGAGCACCTGGCCTGTCCATACCGGCCAGAAGAACGCGGAGACCAGGACGATCAGCAGCAGAAGCGACCCCACGAACAGCCCGCCCGCCAGGCGCCGCTCGCGGTCAGCGCCCGCCGGGCCGATCACCAGCGCCATCACATAGGCCAGGCACAGCATCAGCCAGGGAGCGAAGGCGACCGTGTAGAACGTGAAGATGGTCCGCTCCGAGAACAGCAGCCAGGGGAGGTAGCCTGCGGCCAGCCCGGCCA
>JAAZLF010000307.1 GCA_012799425.1 Actinomycetales bacterium
CACCCAATGCCGAGCGGTCTGCTGCGGCACCCTGCCGGGCATCAGGAGGCGGTCCTCGAGGCCGAGCTCCTGAGCTGATCGGGTGAGCGACGGAGCAGCCGTGCCGTCGCCGATCAGGGCAATGCGCAGCCTGTCACGAACGCTCGAGGACACGTCGTCGTCGTCAAGGATTCTGGCGACGGCGTGCAGGAGCACGTCGAATCCTTCGTAGTCCACCAGGGCGCTGACCGCGCCGACCACCAGTGCGTCGGCCGGAAGATCTGCCCCGAGCCATGCTCGCGCCTCGGCGGGTGTCAGGTTCTCCTCGAAGAGCTCAGGGTCTATGCCGTTGGGCACGAGAGTGATCTTCTGCGAAGGGACGCCCCGCCGCTCGAGCTCGTCGGCCATGGTGCGGCTCAAGGTCACCACCGCCGACGCTTCCTGCGCGAGGTCGGTCTCCGTCACCTCGATCAGGCGCACCTTCTCCGAGCCGGCCGCACGCTGCTGTGCTGCGGCGGTGGCGTGGGACGCGATCCAGGTCTTCTCCATCAGACCCCGCACCTCGAGGATCCACGGGATGCCCGTCTTCCTGCTGACGGCTTGCGCGACGAGTGCATTGCGGTAGTCGGTGGTCGCGTGCAGGACATGGGGCCTGAAGTCTTCGACGATCTGGACAGCCTCACGGACCTGCTGCAGCAGGCGAGCCTCAGGGGTGGCGCCGAGGACTGCGGGGAGGGTGCGGCGATAGCGGATGCCGTCGATCGTGTCGTCATCCGCGCACCATGGCTTGCCGATCATCACCGGATATCCGGTGCGCGTGAGCGCGAGGGACTGGATACCGTGATCGCGCAGGTTGCGCAGGATGTTGTGGGAGCGCACCGAGTACCCGGACTGGGTGTGCGGCAATGAGTTCGTGAGCAGGTGGAGGACGCGGAGGGACTCACCCGCCGTGGGACCTCCGGGGCCGGCTGCCCGGCTGCCGGTGATCGGGAGGCGGTAGCCGGGGCTCAGCAGTCGCGTCTCACTGCGCAGCCGCTGTGCGAGCCGTGTCTTCCCCCGACCGTTCTGCTCGAGGATCTCCACAGCCCGGCCGAGATCGCCAGCCATCCACGCGACCCGCGCCCGCGTGACCGGCGAGGCATCTTCGGGGATCAGGTCCGTCCGGTCCAGCAGCAGCGCGACCTCATCCCGCAGGCGTGAATCGGCAGGCGCCGGATGAGCGGACCCTGAGCGCTGGAGCAGACGATCTGCCGCATCCCTGTCTCCCGCTATGAAGGCACTCAAGGCTGCCGTGCCGTCGCCGCGAGAGAATCGCTCAGCAACCTTCTGCAGGACGGTGCCCGCCATCACGCGAGTGCCGAGCGGAAGGCGACGGCTCACCTGGACGACGAAAAGTGCCGGGTCGTCCACCAGGTGCTGTGCAGCAGAGTGGAGGAGCAACCTGACATTGCGCACGACGTGCCGTCGGATCGCCACATCCCTCCTTCGTGCAGACACCCGCCGAGATCACGGCTCGGCAAAGCTTACTCACCCTCACCACACTCCCCTCCGTCCCACTCCTCCCTGCAATAATCCGTCTCCTTGTGAGCACCCCGATGGACGGGGTCTGGTCGCTCGGCCGGGTATGGTTTTGTTGCCCTGCCCTCAAATGGTCCGGGGGGTGCCCCTATGTTCCAAGTCAAGCCGCGAGAGCGGCCCGGCCTCGAGCACGCCCCCGAGGGGACCGGGCGCCTCGACGCCTGCGCACCGAGCCGCGCTCGAGCCTTGGGAGACCGACTCTCAGAGCTGCCCACTCAACGGCACGCTCGGCTCCGCAGGCACCGAAGCCCTGTGCAGCGACAGCACCCCGCCCACCACGAACGTGACGACCACGCCCAGCAGCGGGTACCACGGCCAGGCGACCCGCACCTCTCCCACCACGTACTCCTCCATGACGAAGAAGAAGGCGTTGATCGCGACCGCGATGACGAAGGCGATGTTGGCGTCCGCCGCGCGGGCGCGCTTGTTGACGATGCCGAAGAGGAACGCACCGAGCAGCCCGCCGTAGGTGATGCCGGCGACGCCGAGGGCGAGCACCACGATGCTGCCCTCGTCGGAGCGGAAGATCGTGGCCGGGGCGATGAACGCCAGGCCCCAGCCGATCGTCGCCCAGCGCCCGATGCGCAGGCCCTGCGCATCGGTCACCGGGGTGCGGCGCAGCTTCGCCACCACGTCCGTGACGGTCGAGGAGCTCAGCGCCGAGAGCGAGGAGGACAGGGTGGACATCGCCGCGGCGAGGATGCCCGCCAGCAGCAGCCCGGACAGCCCCACGGGCATGCCCTCGATGATGAACAGCGGGAAGATCTCGTCATCCCGGGTCAGGCCCAGCTCCGCCGGCGCGGTGCCCTGGTAGTAGCCCCACAGGGCGAGGCCCACCAGCAGGAAGATCGCGAACTGCACGGTGACGATCACGCCGGAGACGATGATCGCCTTCTGCGCCTCGGCCTTCGAGCGGCAGGCCA
>JAAZLF010000308.1 GCA_012799425.1 Actinomycetales bacterium
CCTGCGCACCCCGGGCATGACCGAGGCCGACGGCGTCCGCCCCAGCCAGGACGGCACCGCCCTGGCGAAGGACAGCTGGCTGCTCGCGATCGCCGCGGCGCTGCTGCTGTCCGAGGGCAAGAAGTCCGCGAAGGACTGAGCGAGGCTCAGAGCACCCGCAGGCTCTCGATCATCGCGTCGAGATCGGCGACCTGCTGTTCATGGCCGACGGCCGCGCCGCCGTCGAAGACGGCCGGCCCGCCCGGCGCATCCACCACGATCACCACCAGGCGCCAGGCATCGGTGGTGTGGAACAGTGCGCCGTCAGCCAGCTGCACGTCGGCGCTGACGATCCAGGCCGGGTGGCCGTCCACCGTCGTCGGCTCCTCGGTGTAGCCCTCGAGCTCCGCCGGGTCGTCGTAGATCTCCTGCACGTCGTCGCGGCTCAGCCCGCACTGGAAGATCGCCCGCGCGGTCTCCTGCGCCCCGGGGTAGCCGCCCTCGTCCTCGGGAACATCGATCGCGGCAACCGAATTGACCGTGTACCAGCCGTTCTCCACCGGCTGATGGGCGGAGTGCTTGTCGACCTGGTAGGCGGACGCGCCGCTCCAGTCGGTGCCCACCTCCCAGCCCTCCGGCGGGGTGAACTCGAGGCCGCCCCCGCGCACCGTGCCCTCGACCTGCTCGGTCTCCAGGGTGTTGTCGAGGATGGTGCAGGCGACGGTGGGCTGCTCGACGAAGGTGATGTCGTCGTCCGCCTCGTCCGTCTCCTCCTGTGTGGGCACGTATTCGCCGGGGCGCTCGTCGGGATCCTGCTCCTGGGTGGCGGTCGTCCCCGGAGCGCTCGTCGGCTCGTCCTCGTCGGCGCCGAAGAGGGTCTGCGAGAGCACCAGTGCGACCACGATGACGACCGCCGCCAGGCATCCCGCGCCGCCCAGCAGGCCCGCGAAGAGCAGCCCCCGCGAGCCGCCCCCGCCGCCCGGCTCGTGCGCGGGAGGAGGGGCGGCGTCCATGTCCCGCCCGCCGTTCGCGCCGGCGGAGAAGTCCGGCAGCTGCGGCCCCGGCGGGCCGTTGCGGTCGTCCATGCGGTCCCCCTCGGAGCGCTCCGTTCCTCGGCCGGCGACCCACGGCGCCGCGCCGCGCACCACCCTAGCCAGAGCGAGCCGGTCGCGACGAGCCGCACCCCGCTCGGCGGACGAGAGCGGAATCACAGCCGGGAACGCCGGTTTCCTGCCAAATATCGCAACCTCGCAGTGGCATAAACCGAGCAGGTGAGGCTAACCTCAGTTGAGTTCCAGCTTCCCGAGCACCGCCCCTCGGTGCCCGATCCGAGAGAGAGACGGTCCCATGGCCTCCTTCACCCGCCGCCACTTCGGCGCACTGTCCGCCGCCGGAGCCTTCGGCCTCGTCCTCACCGCCTGCGGTGGAACCACCGGCGAGAGCGACGTCGCCGCCGCAGAGGGCGACGCGGGGGAGACCGTCGAGATCGAGGACAACAACGGCGCCCAGACCGTCGAGATCCCGCCGAAGTCCGTCGTCGCCACCGACAACCGCACCTTCGAGACCCTCGCCGACTGGGGCGTCACCCTCACCGCCGCCGCTCGCACCCTGATGCCGGTGACCAATCCGCTCAAGGACGACGAGTCGATCATCGACCTCGGCAACCACCGCGAGCCCGACCTCGAGGCCGTCGTCGCCGCGGAGCCCACCCTGATCATCAACGGGCAGCGCTTCTCCCAGTACCACGACGACTTCGTGAAGTTCGCGCCCGAGGCAACCATCCTCGAGCTCGACCCCCGCGACGACCAGCCCTTCGCCGAGGAGCTCAAGCGCCAGGTGGCCGTGCTCAGGCAGGTCTTCGGCAAGGAGACGGAAGCCGAGACGCTCGGCGCCGACCTCGACGCCGCCATCGAGCGCGTGGCCGCCGCCTACAACGGCTCCGACAAGGTCATGGCCGTGAACACCTCCGGCGGCGAGATCGGCTTCATCGCCCCCGGCAACGGCCGCGCGCTCGGCTGGACCTTCGACGCCCTCGAGCTGGTGCCCGCGCTCGAGGTCGAGGGTGCGAGCGATGACCACCAGGGCGACGACATCTCCGTCGAGGCGATCGCCTCCTCGAACCCGGACTGGATCCTGGTGATGGACCGCGACGCGGCCGTCTCCGCCGACGACCCCGAGTACACGCCCGCCAACGAGCTGCTGGACTCCTCCGAGGCTCTCGCCTCGGTCACCGCCGTCGCCGAGGGCAACGTCGTCTACATGCCCGCGGACACGTACACCAACGAGTCCATCCAGACCTACACCGAGTTCTTCACCACGCTGGCCGAGGCGCTCGAGGCGAAGGCCTGAGCCACGTCCCCCCGCGCTGACCATCGCACGGCGGGCAGGACCGACGAGGTCCCGCCCGCCGTGCAGTGCGTCCGCGTATCGTCACCGGAGGCGCCGGGACCGCGACGCGATCGGCCCGCCCTCTTCCCCCTCCAGGAGAACCGATGTCCTCTCCCACGCTGACC
>JAAZLF010000309.1 GCA_012799425.1 Actinomycetales bacterium
AGACCGCCGCTTCTCGAGCGGGGCCTGCGGCGAACCAGCGGATCCTTCTGCTCTGCCTCTTGACTGCCCGCCGGTTCAGTGGTTCATTAGTGGAGTAATGAACCAACGAGCCGCTCGCGGCGTCGACGACAGGAGATGCGCGTGCTCGACGATTCGAAGCCGCTCTTCATCGCTGTGGCGGAGCAGATCGAGGACGGGATCCTCGACGGCACCTATCCGGAGGACGCCCCCGTGCCCTCCACCAACGAGCTGGCCGCCTTCCTGCGCATCAACCCCGCTACAGCAGGGAAGGGCCTGAACCGCCTCGCCGATGCGGGAGTGCTGGTCAAGCGGCGCGGAGTCGGCATGTTCGTCGCCGTCGGCGCAACCGATCTGCTGCGCCGGCGCCGACGCGACGACTTCGCCCGCACCTACATCGCCCCGCTCCTGCGCGAAGCCGCGCACCTGGGCATCGCCCCGGAAGAACTCACCGAGATGATCACGAAGGAGGCGTCCCGATGACCGCGATCGAGACCCGTAACCTCACCAAGCAGTTCCGCGACGTCGTCGCGATCGACGACGTCTCGCTGTCCTTCACCGAGAACCGGGTGCACGGTCTGCTGGGCCGCAACGGTGCCGGCAAGACCACTTTGATGAAGCTGCTGACCGGGCAGATCTTCGCCAGCTCCGGCCAGATGCGGGTGCTGGGGCAGAACCCCGTGGAGAACCCGCAGGTGCTCGCCCGGACCTGCTTCATCCAGGAGAGCCAGAAGTACCCCGACGGATTCCGCGCCCTGGACGTGCTGCGCATCGCCGAAGGGCTCTATCCCGCCTGGGACCAGGAGCTGGCGCGGGAGCTGATCGCTGACTTCCGCCTCCCGGAGAAGAGGGCGATCAAGAAGCTCTCGCGCGGGCAGCTCTCCGCCGTCGGCATCATCCTCGGCCTCGCCTCCCGTGCCCCGCTGACCTTCTTCGACGAGCCCTACCTGGGCCTGGATGCGGTCGCACGGCGGCTGTTCTTCGATCGGCTCCTGGCGGACTTCGCGCAGCATCCCCGCACCGTCATCCTCTCCACCCACCACATCGACGAGGTCTCCAACCTCCTCGAGCACGTGGTGCTGCTGGACGAGGGCCGGGTCGCGATCTCCGACGAGGCCGAGTCGCTGCAGAGCGCAGCGATCGAGGTCTCGGGCCGACGAGGCGAGGTCATGGCCTGCATCGCCGAGGCCGACGTGCTCCACCTCCAGGAGATCGGGTCCCTGGCCACCGCCACCATCCACGCCGAGGCCGGCAGCGCCGACCGTGCGCGGGCGGCGGGCCTCCAGGTCGCGCCCGTCTCCCTGCAGAACTACATCGTCCACCGCACCACCGCCGCGGCCACCGCCGCGACGAGCTGAGAGAGGAGACCCGAGATGCGCGCACGCAACGTCATCGACATGCACATGGTCAACCGGATGCAGGCTTTCGGCTGGCCGCTGCTCGCCGTCACCTTCGCCCTCGCGATCATCCTGGCCATCGGCGCGATCGTCGGCTCCCAGGGCTCGATCGCCCGAGCGGAGCTGCATGAGGGTCTGCGTTGGAACGGGGCGATCTTCGCGCTGCTCGGCCCGCTGATCGGGTACGGCTTCACCTCGATGGGTCAGTACTTCCCGCTCGCGCTCGGACTGGGTCTGACGCGGAGGGAGTTCGCCGCCGGGCTGAGCGCGGTGTTCCTGGGCAATGCCGTCATCTACTCGGTGCTGATCACGATCGGCAAGGCGATCGAGCGGGCCACCGACGGCTTCGGGGTGAGCATCCGCTTCTTCGACGTCTTCTACACCAGCACCGGTGCCCTGTGGCAGACCCTCGTGCAGACCTTCCTGCTGATCCTCGCGGTGCTCTTCCTCGGCGCGGCGATCACCGCGGCCTTCCTGCGCTTCGGCCAGGCGTTCCTGTGGATCTCCGGCGCCGCCCTGGCGCTGATCGGCCTGGGGATCCTCTCCGGAGTGCTCCTGCTGGACGGGTTCGGCAGGGGCCTGCTCGATGTCCTCACCATGGGCTGGGGTCCGTGGATGGCCGTGATCGCGGTGATCGGTGCGCTCTCGGCAGGGATCTGGCTGGTGCTGGTGCGCCGCACACAGGTGGGCTGAGCCCGGCGCCCGGACGGCGGGCGAACCGTTCAGCCAGGTCGCCTAGGGTGAGCGGGCCCCCACCTGTCCCGAAAGGATGGCCCCGTCCATGCGGAAGACCGCAGTGCTCCTGTCCACCCTCGCCCTGTCGACCCTCGCCCTCGCCGCCTGCGGCGGAGGAGCCGAGGACGCCGACGAGGGCGCCGCCCCGGCCCCGGCCGCCACCAGCGAGGAAGCTCCCGAGGAGGAGGCCTCCGAGCAGGACGCCGCCGCGGAGGAAGCTGCGGAGGAGGACGCCGCTGAGGCCGAGGAGCGCGCATCCGCCGCCGCCGAGGAGGAGTCCGCTGGCGAGGAGTCCGCGGTGGCCATGGACGGGGCGGAGGATCCCGGGCCCGCGGGCGAGGATGCGGCCATCCCGGCCGACGCCGTCGCGGAGCCCCCGCAGGAGATCGGCGAGTACACGCTGATGGACGGCAGCGGCCCCGCTCACATGTACTCCCACTCCCAGGAGAGCATCCTGATCAGCCTCGACTCGACCGTGCTGAGCTCCGACTACGAGTCGCTCGTCGGTGAGATCGA
The DNA here is from genome assembly GCA_012799425.1 of Actinomycetales bacterium. Lineage (GTDB taxonomy): Bacteria > Actinomycetota > Actinomycetes > Actinomycetales > Dermabacteraceae > Brachybacterium. Next base: position 2,667 of record JAAZLF010000309.1, read on the forward strand.
GACCGACAACGTCGCTGCCGGCACCGGCAGCTGCGGGACCAACGAGGCCGGCAGCTCCATCACCTGCTACCAGCGCACCGAGGACGGTGTGCTCACCCTGACCGCTGTGCCGGAGGAGATCAGCGTCGAGGACATGGCCGTGTTCGTGAATCAGTACGCAGAGCAGGTGGGAGCCGCCTGACAGCGGTAGACTCTCGCGGGTGCCTCCGGGCACGAGGAGGGTTGTCAGAGCGGCCGAATGAGATGGTCTTGAAAACCATTGTGCAGTGACCCTGTACCGCGGGTTCGAATCCCGCACCCTCCGCCGCACCGCATCCTCCGCCAGGAGGGCGGAAATCTCCCCGGACACCGATCCCATGCGCCGGGTGGAGCTGGACCGGGAGGTCTCGGGCGCCCGCGTACGATGGCCCCCAGCGATCCTTCGGCTCTCCCAAGGAGACAGTCATGGCCCAGTACACCGGCGTAGCAGTGAGCCCCGGCCGAGTGATCGGCACGATCAGAGCGATGGCACCGCCCGTCGCGGAACCGTCGGCCGAGGAGAGCCTCCCGGAGGGGGCGGACAGGGACGCCGAATCCGCACGGATCCCGGTGGCCGCCTCTGCGGTGCAGTCCGCGCTGACCCGGCTCGCCGAGCGGGCGCAGGGCGAGGCGAAGAAGATCCTCGAGGCGACCGCGCAGATGGCCGCGGATCCCTCGCTCACCCAGGCCGCGCAGGGGCTCGTCCACTCCGGCGGGAAGACCCCGGAGCGGGCCGTGTGGGAGGCCGGCGACCAGGTCGCCACCATGCTCGAGGGCCTCGGCGGGTACATGGCAGAGCGTGCGACCGACGTGCGCGACGTGCGCGCCCGCATCGTGGCCGAGCTGCGGGGCGAGCAGGCTCCCGGCATCCCCGAGAGCGCGGAGCCGTTCGTGCTCACCGCGATCGACCTCGCCCCGGCGGACACCGCCACACTCGACCCCGACCGGGTGATCGCGCTGATCACCTCCGACGGCGGCCCGCAGTCGCACACCGCGATCCTTGCCCGTCAGCTGGGTCTTCCCGCGATCGTCGCCGCCAAGAGCATCCACGAGTTCGCCGACGGCACCGAGGTGTTCGTCGACGCGGGGCTCGGCACCATCACCGACGAGGTCACCGAGGAGCACCACCGCTTCGCCGCGGCCTGGACCGAGCTGCAGCGCAGCCCGCTGACCTACGAAGGAGGCGGCGGGGTCCTGCAGGACGGGACTCGCGTGCAGCTGCTGGCCAACATCGGCGGGGCCAAGGACGCCGAGGCCGCGGCGGCCGCGCACGCCGACGGGGTGGGCCTGTTCCGCACCGAGTTCCTGTTCCTGGACCGCGAGGACGAACCTGGCGTCGAGGAGCAGACCGCCGCCTACGCGGAGACGTTCGCGCACCTGCCGGGCAAGAAGGTCGTGGTGCGCACCATCGACGCCGGGGCGGACAAGCCCCTGCCCTTCCTCACCGACGCCGACGAGCCCAATCCCGCACTCGGCGTGCGCGCCTACCGCACCTCCTGGGAGAAGCGCTCGGTGCTGACCAACCAGCTCGACGCGATCGCCGCCGCCGCAGCGCGGTCCGAGGCGCAGCCCTGGGTGATGGCCCCGATGATCGCGACCGTCCCCGAGACCGAGGATTTCGTGGCGCTGTGCCGCGAGCGCGGTCTCGAACCGGCCGGGATCATGGTCGAGACCCCCGCGGCCGCCGTCACCGCCGACCGCCACCTGAGCGCCTGCGACTTCGCCTCGATCGGCACCAATGACCTCACCCAGTACACGATGGCCGCGGATCGTCAGCTCGGCTCCCTCGCCCATCTGAACAACCCGTGGCAGCCCTCCGTGCTGTCGCTGGTCAAGGCCACCTGCGACGGTGCCCGCGCCGCGGGAGGGGACCCGGAGGCATTCGGGGAGAACGCGAACAAGCCCGTGGGCGTGTGCGGGGAGGCCGCGGGCGATCCTGGCCTCGCCGTGGTGCTCGTGGGTCTGGGCGTGAACAGCCTGTCGATGACGCCCCGCTCATTGCCCGTCGTGGCGAAGGTGCTCTCCACCGTGACGCTCGAGCAGGCGCGCGAGCTCGCGGGCCGAGCCCTGGCCGCCCGCACCGCGGAGGACGCGGTCAGCGCCGTCCGTGCCGGGCTGCCGATCCTGGGGGAGCTGGGTCTGTGACGCGGCCGTGACCACGGGCTCGGGCCGCGGGCACGCTCGC
>JAAZLF010000310.1 GCA_012799425.1 Actinomycetales bacterium
GATCAGGAAGACGTGCCCGAAGCGCTCCTCGTAGGCGATGTTCCCCTCGCGCAGCCGGCGCTGGATCTCGACGTCCTCGGGGTCCACGTGGGACTGCTCGCTGCGGGAGAGGGTCGCCTCGGCGCTGTCGCCCTTCGCGCGGTCGCCGATGCGGGGATGGTGCGCGAGTGCCTGATCGACCTCGTCGTCGGTCAGCGGATGGGCGGCGACGCGTGCGGTCTCGAGAAGCGCCTCCCGGTCCGCGTAGGGGCGCGCGGCGACGATCTCGTCGATCCATCGGGGGATGTCCAGCGCGGGGCGGATGGCCCGCTGCGCCGCCTCCTGATCGAGTCCGTCGAACTCGTCGATCCTCACGTGCGACCACTCCTTCGTGGATGTCCGTCCATTCCGCTCAGCGGAATCAATTTTTCGCTATAAGCAAGTCTTGCCGGGGCCCAGCGCGGATGTCAAGCGTCTCACCCGCGCCCGCCGACGGCGACTCAGGAGCGCGCGGCTCCGAGGAGGTTCTCGACGTGCCCGGGCACACCGACCTTGTATTCCGCGCTCTCGATGACCCCGTCCTCGCTCAGCAGGAAGGTCGAGCGCAGGGGGCCCACACTGACCTCGCCGTTGATCTCGCGCTCGCCCCAGGCCCCCCAGGCCTGGGCGACCTCCGAGCCGGGGTCGGAGAGCAGGGTGAAGGGGAGCTCGTGCTCCTGCGCGAAGGATCGGAGGGTCTGCGGGTCGTCGCCGGAGATCCCGATGACGCGGTAGCCCTTCGCGGCGAGGGCTTCATGGTTGTCACGGAAGTCGCAGGCCTCGGTCGTGCATCCCGGCGTGAAGGCCTTCGGGTAGAAGTACACGACGGCGCGGCCGCCCCGCAGGTCCGCCAGGGCGAGGCGGTTCCCGCCACTGTCGCTGAGGGTGAAATCGGGGGCCTGCTGGCCGGCGGTGAGTCGGTTGCTCATGGTCCTCTTCCTGTCAGTTCCTGTCGGCCCAAGGGGGCCCGTGCGGGCGATGCGTGCTCAGGCGTCGCGGGTCAGCACGGCGGCCGCGCAGGCGACGGTGAGCGCGGCGGCGCCGACGAGCCACAGCGGGATGGCGTACTGCGCCGAGCTGCGCGGGAACGCGAAGTCGGGGTCGCAGGTGTCGACTGCGCTCCCACCGAAGGAGATCGTGGTCGACGCCAGATCCTGAAAACTCATGACGCACCTCCAGATGCCTGTGCCCTGCGGGGAGCTCCCGCGAAGCCTGATCGGATATCCACGATACGGAATCGCGTATCCGTCAGTTGGAAATCTAGCGGGTGGTGTGAGCGAAGTCAAGAGTCATGGCGACGTCGATCCTCGGAACGGCCCGGCCTCACGCCCGCAGCAGCTGCGCGAAGCGCGCGAGCGCCGGGGCGCCGACGACGTCCTCCTCCCCCAGCGGCACCTCCTGCAGGGGCACGCGGGGCAGGGCAGCGCGGAGCGTCACGAGGTGCTCGTCCTCGACGGTGCGGCGGCGCGCGAGGAACTCACCGCGATCGCCCGGGGAACGCTTGTTGACCACCAGGGCGCCGATGTCCACGCCGGTGCGGGTGAGCTCCCGGTGCAGCTCGATGGTCTCCAGCACCGGCAGACGCTCCGCGGCCAGCACGATCGCGAACGAGGACGTGCCGGAGTCCGTGAGCACCTCGCGCAGCCCGGCGAGGCGGTCGCGGCGGCGCAGCAGGATCGAGCGGATCTCCTCGTCGCGCTCCTCGACCGGGTCCCGTGGCGCGGTGCTCCCCAGGACGCTCCGGCCGCGGTCGCTGCGACGGTCCAGGCCGCGCACGGCGGCGCCGAGCTTCTGGGATCTCTCGCGGCGGCTGAGCAGACCGTCGGTCCAGGCGGTCATCACCTCGGGCAGCGCCATCAGGCGGGCGGTGTGCCCGGAGGGGGCGGTGTCGAAGACGACCAGGTCGTGATCGCGCATCCCGCTCTCGACCAGCTCGGTGATCCGCTCCAGCACCGCCGCCTCGTGGGTCCCCGGCGAGCGGCGGGAGAGGTCCATGTGCTTGTCGACCTCGCCGGCGAGGTTCGCGGGCATCAGTCGCTTGAGGGTGTGGGCGACGTCGGCGAGGTGCCTGTCGGTGGTGGCGTCGGGGTCGATCTCCAGCCCGGCCAGCCTGCCTCCCGCACCGTCACCGAGCGGGGTGGCCCGGTCCCCGATCCGCTTCCCCCACAGGTGGCCGAGGTTGTGGGCGGGGTCGGTGGAGACCACCAGGGCGCGCCGTCCCTCGCGGGCGGCGGCGAGCGCGACGGCAGAGGCGACGGTCGTCTTGCCGACACCGCCCTTCCCACCCAGGAACAGCACGCGCTTCTCGGCGGCGAGCCTCAGCAGCATCGGTAGTCCTCCAGCGGCGAGCGCTCCATCCCCATGCGGCGATGCCAGTCGTGGAAGCTGTCATAGAGCACGGGCAGCAGCTCGGCGGTGTAGTACGCGGCAGGGTTGGGCACACCCAGCATCTCGCTCATCACGAGCATGCGGAACAGATCGTCCTCATCCCGCTGGGCACGCGCGAAAGTGCGGCGATAGGGGGCGACGTAGAACTCGTGCAGACCGTCGCTGAAGGCGCGCCACCGCTCACGCAGGGAGGGCCGCGCGGGGCGGGTCCCGTCGGCGGGCCTGTCCGGCGGCCCGCCGACGGGGGCGCGGGAGGGCTGCGGCGTCACTCCTGGGGGCCGCCGCTGGTGACGGAGCCGAGCTCGTCCTCCTCGTCGAGCTCATCGAGCTCCGGCTCCGCGGTGCGGGCCCGGTTCAGCGCGATCGCGGACTCGACGATCACCCAGATGGCGGCGATCACGATGATCAGATCCAGGACCAGCAGCAGCCAGTTCCCCTCGCGATAGAAGCTGCCCAGCTGGATCAGCGCCGCGTACACGCTGACCACGAGCACGAACAGCAGCGGGATCATGATCGGCAGCACCGGGCGGCGCTTGCGCATCAGCATCACCGCGAGGATCGCGAGCGTCAGGCCCGCGAGGATCTGGTTGGTGGTGCCGAACAGCGGCCAGATGATCATGCCTCCGGAGCCGTCGGCCCCTGCGCTGAAGGCGAGGCCGAGGCACACCGCCAGCACGATCACGGTGGCGACCGCGGTGCCGAGCCTGACGCCCACGACCTGTCCGATCTCCTGGACCACGAAGCGCTGCAGGCGCACCCCGGTATCCATCGTGGTGGCCGCGAAGAGCACCGCCATGGTGGCCAGGATCGTCGCGGACAGCGAGGTGGGGATGCCCAGGCCCGAGTTCAGGATCGCTCCGCCGCCGTCCACGAACGCGCCCACCCCGCCCTCGTTGAACGCCGTGTACACCGCCTCCCAGTCCGCGAGGGTGCGGAAGCCGGCGGTGGTGGCGATGATCGCCCCGAGCGCCAGCAGACCCTCCCCCACCGCACCGAAGTAGCCCACGAACCGGGCGTCTGTCTCCTTGTCGAGCTGCTTGGAGGAGGTGCCGGAGGAGACCACGCCATGGAAGCCGGAGATCGCGCCGCACGCGACGGTCACGAACAGCAGCGGCATGATGCCGGGCGTGCCGTCGGGGACGTCCGCGTTGATCGCGGGGGCGACCACCTCGGGACGGAAGATCAGCACGGCGCCGTACAGCAGGCCCAGGCCGATGAACAGCTGCAGGCCGTTGATGTAGTCGCGCGGCTGGAGCAGCACCCACACCGGCAGCACCGAGGCGATCGCGGCGTAGACGAACAGCACGATGATCCAGAACGCCTCGGCGGAGAGCCCCAGCACCGTCTCCGGCAGCACCACGGGGAAGCGGTCGCCGAGCAGGATCAGGCCGTACAGGGCGACCACGCCGACCACGGAGACGATCGGCAGGTTCCATTTCAGGCGGTAGATCGCCTGCCCCACGAGCACCGCGACCACGAGCGCGCCCCAGGTGGGGATCACGGCCGTCGGGGTGGAGACCAGCAGACCGGAGATGACCACCGCGAAGGCGGCGTTGACCATCAGCAGCAGCAGGAAGATGACCACCAGGAACAGGCGGCTGCCGCGCTTGCCGATGTAGCGGGCAGAGAGGGTGCCGATGGACTGGCCGCGGTTGCGCACCGAGGCCCACAGGGCGCCCAGGTCGTGCATGCCGGCGAAGAAGACGGTGCCGAGGGTGACCCAGAGGAAGGCGGGAAGCCAGCCCCAGATCACGGCGACGGCGGGGCCCACGATGGGTGCGGCGCCGGCGACCGAGGTGAAGTGGTGCCCCCACAGGATGAACTTGTTGGTGGGGACGTAGTCGATCCCGTCCTGCAGCTCATGGGAGGGGGTGCGGAAGGAGGCGCTGAGCCGGTAGACGCGCCGGCCGAGGAATCTGCTGTAGAGCAGGTATCCGGCGACCATCATGGCCACGCCGACCACGGCGAGGATGAGGGAGTTCATGGGGATCCTTCGTGTGGTGGGTGGGCGACGGGCCACGGCGCAGGGCACGAGCAGGCCGACGGGCCCGGGGCCCGAAGGCCACCTCTCGCGTCCTCATCGCGCGCGATGTGGGTCACAGTAGCCGATCGGGTGAGGACGCAGGACGACGCTCGCCGCGTGCGGCGCGGCCGAGATCTGCGTGGGTGCGCCATGCGTTGGTAGCGTCGGGACCGCTCGAGGCGCCGGGTGGGAGGAGCGCAGCTGATGCTGGACCGGGCGAAGTACCTCACGCTCGTGGTCGTGCTGTATGCCGCCGGGGTCGCCGTGCTCGTCGGGGCGGTGGCGGGGCTGTTCGAACGACCGTTCCTGGACGTCGCGGTGAACCTCGCCCCGGCGATCGTGCTGTGCCTGATCGGCGTGATCGTCCACGGGCTGCGGCACGACCTCGATTCCTGAGCTCCCGCACCGGGTGGGTGGCTCAGCTCCCGCTGCGGTGCGCGGCGGAGGCGATGCCGAGCCAGGTATGGCGGTTGCCCCACCAGCACCAGCCGAGCTTCGGGGCGTTCTTGCGCTGAGTCCCGTCGCGGCCGGTGCCGTTGCTGATCCACAGCGCCGGGGTGCGGGCATCGACGGCCCCGCCCGGTGTCGTGCGCCGCGAGCCGATGGTCATGAAGCAGCGGCCCCGCTCGAGGATCTCGGGCTGCTGGAGCACCCAGTGCAGGCCCTCCGTGAGCAGCAGCGGGGAGCGGTCGCGCGCGGTGATCGCGGTCAGCGCCTCCTCGGGCGTCCAGTTGCTGAGGTCATCGCCCCGTTCGAGGCCTCCCACGAGGTAGAGCGGGCTGTGCGGCGGCTCGATGCCGGTGGGGGCGAA
>JAAZLF010000311.1 GCA_012799425.1 Actinomycetales bacterium
CGGGGCACCGACGGTTCTGCAGCGCACCCGCCAGGTGGATACGATGCCCTTCATGCCAGGGGGAGGTTCGGGGGGATCCGAGATGCATGATGAGCTGCTGCTCTCGAGCGTCGCCGCACGCGCCGCAGAGGGAGACGCCGCGGCGCTCGATGAGCTGATCGAGTCCTTGAACAGTTCTCGCACGGTGCATCGGATGGTGGGATCGATGCTCCTGGACCGGGATGCCGTCGATGACGTCGCTCAAGAGGTCCTGATCTCCATCGTGGGGTCGATCGGGAGCTACCGGGGCACGGGCAAGGTCACCAGCTGGTTGCACCCGATCGTGAAGCGTCGCGTCGTGGACCATCTGCGCAAGCAGCGGGAGTCCACCTCGCTCGACGAGGTCGCCCTGCCGCCGCAGCGGTTCAGCTCGATGGTCGCTTCTCGTGCCGCGCTGCGCACCGCGCTCGCGCAGCTGCCGGAGAAGTACCAAGCACCGCTGATCCTGCGAGATCTCGAACAGCTGCCGGTCGCAGAGATCGCATCCCGCCTGGGCCTGCCCGAGGGCACGGTGAAGGCGCAGATCAGCCGTGGGCGCTCGAAGCTCGAGAAGCTCCTGGGGGCGCTCGACTGATGCAGCTCATCGGACGGTACGAGGTGATCGATCGCCTCGGCGCGGGCTCCTTCGCCACAGTGCACCGTGCCTACGACGATCGCCTCGACGACGAGGTCGCCGTGAAGGTTCTCGGTGACAACCACACCGTGAACCCGGAGATGCTGGAACGCTTCATCGGCGAGGGGAGGGCTCTGCGCCGCGCCCGCAGCCCGCACGTCGCGGCGATCCATGACATCGGCGCGCTGCCCCACAACCAACCGTTCCTGGTGCTCGAGCTCGCTGACCGCGGCACCCTCGGGGACCGGGTCGAGATGCTGCGTGCACAGGGCTGGAAGCCCCGCCGGCAGGATGTTCTCGTCGTTGCCCGGTCCCTCGCCGCTGCGCTCGGGGCAGTGCATCGCGCGCAGCTCGTGCACCGGGACCTGAGCCCCTGGAACCTGCTGCTCACCTCCCGCCCCGCGGCGCACTCCTCGACCGGCGCGGTCCCTGGCGGCGGAGAGCTGATCGCTGAGGACGAGAGGCTGCTGCTCGCGGATCTGGGGATGTGCAAGGACCTGGCGCGCAGCTCTGGCCTGACCGTTGCCGCCGGCACCTCCGGGTTCCGCCCGCCCGAGCAGGAACGACTGGGCCGGGTCGATGCTCGCGCCGACATCTGGGCGATGTCCGCGCTGCTGGAGTGGCTCGTGAACGGTTCCCGGATGCCCTCCGCATTCGGCCGGGCCGTCTCGCGGGGAAAGGCGGAGAATCCCAGGCGCCGCCCCCGGGACGCCGACTCCTGGCTCGAGAGCATCGAGGAGGCGCTGGCCGAGCCCGGGGAGGCAGCGCCGGACACTGCGCCGGGCTCCGCAGCGAGCCCCGCAGCGGCCCCCGCCCCGGTTCCGGCGCCGCGGGCCCGTCGGCGGATCGTGCTGGCCACCGGGCTGCTCGTGGTGGGGCTGGCCGCGGGCGTCGGCCTCGGCGAACGGCTCTGGAACGACGCTCCGACCGCCGCTTCCGGCGGCTCCTCCCTCGCGATCGATGGGCCCGAAGAGCTCGCGGTGGGCGAGAGCGCGAGCTACAGCGCCGAGCTCGAGGGCGTGGACTCCTGGGCCTGGACCCTGCCGGACGGCCGCTACATCGCCGACGAGAAGACTGTTGCCGTGACGGCGACCAGCTCCGGTGGCGCCGAGGTGGTGCTGCGAGCCCGTGCGAGGGACGGCACCCCGCTCGAGACACGCTTGGAGCTCCGCGTCGCGGAGTGATCAGAAAAAGACTTCTCGATCCGATGCAACCGATTCGCGCTTCGCCGCGACTCATGGGGGACAGACACATTCCGATGAAGGGGAACATGATGCTCCGCACCACCACTCACCTCGGCCGGCGGGCCTTCGGCCTGGCAGCTCTGAGCGCCTTCGCCCTGAGCGCCTGCGGCGCCGAGAAGACCGCCGAGTTCGACCCTGCCGGCGGCTCCGGCGCGAGCGACAAGGGCGGCGGTGACGCCCCCGCCCCCAGCGAGGCCGCGGCGCCGGACCTCCCCCAGCTCGAGGCGGGCTTCGTCTTCGAGGAGTTCACCAAGGACATCACCGTCGCCGGCACCCTCCAGCCGCAGAACAGCACGATCATCACGCCCACCGGCACTCTCAGCATCGAGGGCGTCCAGGAGATCGCCTCCGTCCCGGCGGACGTTCTGGAGCTGGAGGCCGAGACCGACGAGGACGGCGAGGAGCTCGAGTTCGGCGCCGCCCAGGGCGAGGTGCTCCGGGCACTGGACCTCACCTTCACGCCGTCGAGCGACGACCCCTACGGAGAGGGCGCGGGGATCCCCGCCACGGATCTCTCGATCCGTGCCGGCGGATCGCAGACCCATCTGGCCGAGCTCGGTCGCAGCTACGAGAACCGGGTGCTGCTCTCCGTGCCGGAGGACGGCTCGGCCGTGCTCGTCATCTCCTGCGACGGTCATGACCAGCTGGTCGATCTGCTCACGGGTGAGCGCCAGGAGGATGACGTCGCCGCCGCCTTCTACCTCGACGGCAGGGTGCAGGAGCCCCACCACACCTTCCCCGTCTCGGTGGATCCGTTCCCCGTGCTGTACGGCGGGGACGACGACCGCGACATCACCAGCGAGGTCACCCTCAAGGCCGTCGGCCTCAGCCTCACCGCCTGGACGGAGGAGACCGGTTGGGCGGAGGCCGGTGGGGCTCTGCTCGTGCTCGACTGGACCAGCGCGGTCAGCATCATCTCCGACCTCCCCGGGATCGTGCGGACCGAGGGCTACACCGTGACCGCGTCCGTCACCGCAGGCGACGAGACCGCCACGGACGAGATCCGCAGCGAGAAGATCCCGTTCGGTCCGACGAACAAGAAGGAGACGAGCACCCTGGTGGTTCCCGTCCCCGTGGGCACCACCACCGCGACGGTCAGCGTGAGCGGGAACTTCGCGATCAACCTCGATGCGGCCCCCGGCTCCTACGAGATGGTGGGCTCCGGCGACCGCGAGTTCTCCTCCGATGAGCTCACCGTCGAGTTCCCCACCAGCGGCGGCGCTCCGAGCGCTCAGCCCTCCGACGGCGGCGGCGACTGAGCGCTCCCGCTCCGCCTCTCCACGACGTTTCCCTTTCCCACGCAGCACCACTTCACCACGAGGAACCCACACCATGAACATCCGTCACACCCTCGCCACCGCCCTCGCCGCCGGCACCGTTCTCGCACTCTCCGGATGCGGCAGCTCGTTCGACGATTCCCGCGACCTCTACGAGCAGCTCCGCGTGGAGGTGGGCTGCGACACCATCGACTCCGACGATTTCGAATCCTTCATGGACGGCGAGGTCGCCGACGGGATCCCGGCCTTCGACGTGGTCGAGGGCGAGTGCAAGAACGGCGACGATGACATCTCCATCGCAGCTGTCGCCATCCACGACGCCAAGGGATCGGAGTTCCTCGAGGCCATGGGCGCGGAGGATGCAGAAGGCTACGCCGTGCAGTCCTCGAAGTGGGTGGTCATGATCGACGGCACCGACGAGGAGGATCTGGCCTTCGCCGAGACCGCGAAGGACGCGCTGGGCGGCACCGTGGTCGCATTCTCGGCGAACGGGGTCAACAAGATCTGAGGGATGCCCGAGGGTGGGGCGTGCTCAAGCGCAGTGCAGAGGGCTGGCAGATCAGACGAAGCCTTCCTCGACGAGCACGCACCCGCTCTCGGTGATCACGTGGTCCTGGCCCGAGCCGGTCAGCATGGCGGAGGTGGCGCGCACGGAGCTGCGTCACCGGCTCGCAGGTGCAAGGTGCCCTCGGAGGAGGGAAGGGGCGGCATGGGGTCATCGTGGTGGAGGAAACCTGTACGGTCGGTGGCGCCCGCTCGTTCCGAGATCCCGGGCCCGGTCACTCGCGGGCGAACACCCCGATCGCGTCCCAGGCCACCCAGCCTCCGGCGGTCAGGTGGAACTCGATCTCGCACTCCCCCACGGGCAGCATCCTCTGCGGGATCTCCAGCTCGTGATACGAAGGCATCAGCGCGGTGCCGGGCACGTTCGCATCGCCCTCCCGCGAGCCCCGTGTCGCCCCCAGGGGGAGCTCCACGTCGGCCATGTGCTCGCCATCCACGCTGATCCGCAGCGTCCCGCCGAGCCGGGTGGTGTCCACGAGCCAGAGCGCGAGGTCGTGCGGAATCTGCGGATCCTCGATGACGAGGGTCCAGCGCGCCCGGTAGTCGCGGGAGCCGGCCCAGGTGTCCCCCGGTCCTGGCAGCAGGTACGGCCAGGCCTCGCC
>JAAZLF010000312.1 GCA_012799425.1 Actinomycetales bacterium
CGACGATGGCCTGATCTCCTTCGATCCCCGCCTCCCGGACGGCTGGCCGGAGCTCTCGTTCCCGCTGACGGTCCGCGGCTCCCGGTTCCGGACCCGACTGGTGCGCGAGGAGATCTCCTTCACCCTGGAGACCGGCGAGGAGGTCGAGATCACGGTGCGCGGCGAGGCCGTCACGATCGGGCGGGAGGGCGTCACGGTCCCGCTGGACGACCAGGGGCCGCTGCTCGACGACGCGGTGCTGGCCAGGCCTGTCGGCCTGGGCGATGCGCGCGCCGACGGCTCGATCATGACATCCCATGTGCCGGGGGACCCCGAGGACCCCTGGGAGTACCCGGTCGCCAGCGATCCGGACGACATCATCGACGAGAGCTGACGGGAGCGGTGCCGTGCGGGGCCCCGTGCCGCCTGGTGGAATAGGCTCCATCCGCGCCCGGCCCGGGCGCCCCGCCACCGAGACCGGAGCAGCAGCACGGTGACCGCATCACGCCCTCGTCGCACACCGCCGACGGTCGAGCTCTCTCGACCCCGGCTGAGCGTGCTGCACGTGCTGAACAGGGTGCGGATGCGCCTGCTGGACATCCAGGTGTGGGACGTCGCGGGGACCATGACGTTCTACCTGCTGCTGTCGCTGTTCCCCGGCGCGGTCGCAGTGGTCTCGATGATGTCCCTGATCGGGATCGAGACCGAGACCCTCACGGCCCTGTCCGGCATGATCACCGAGATCTTCCCGACGCTGGACCCGCGCCCCTACCTCAGCGCGATCGAGGCCGTGTCCTCGACCAGCGGCGGCCTGCTCGGGCTGCTGCTGGGCACCGCGGGCTCACTGCTGTCTGCCTCGAACGGCGTCGCCGCCTTCCACCGCGCCCTGCACCGCGTCTTCGACACCCGCGAGGGCCGTCCCTTCCTGTGGTTCCGCACCATAGTGTTCGGAGAGACGGTGCTGATCGTCTCGGTGGTGCTGCTGGCGATCGGCATGCTCATCGTGGGCGGCGAGGCCTCGCAGCGCATGGGCGAGCTCATCGGCATCCCCCGGATCGCCTTCGCAGCATGGAACCTCGTGAAGTGGCCGATCCTGCTGGTCATCCTCATCATCGGGGTGTCGCTGGCCTACTACCTCTTCCCGAACGTGCGCCTGCCCCGCTACCGACTGATGACCCTCGGCTCCACCCTCAGCGTGCTGGTGCTCTTCGGCACCGCCCTGCTGGCCGGCCAGCTGATGGTCTACGCCACCCGCTGGGCCGAGATCCTCACCGCCCTCAACGGCCTGATCGCGATCCTGCTGCTGATGTGGGTCGCGAACATCGTGGTGATCTTCGGAGCGGCCCTCGACGCCGAGTTCCTGCGCGCCCGCCAGATCGCGAGCGGGTTGGATGCGTGGCACCACATCGAGCTCGACCCGCACGCCACCCACACCCTCGACTTCCTCGCGGCCGACGCCGCCCAGGCCGAGGAGCTCGGGCGACAGGTCGCAGAGGCGGCACGCAGCGGGCGGGCCCTCCGTCGGCCGCGCAGCCCGTGGATCGTCGACGCCCGCAACCCCCTCGCCGTGAACCCGCCCGCCCGCCACCGCGTCACCAGCGCCCCGCCCGCCGAGCGCGAGCCCCATGAGCCCACCAGCACAGGAGACCCCACCGCATGACCGTCCGTCCGATCACCATCGTCGGCCACCGAGCCCTGTCCCAGCGCACCCGTCGCGTCCGCGAGATCACCCCCGAGCTGCGCACCCTGGTGGACGACATGTTCGAGACCAATGATGCCGCCGACGGCGCCGGCCTGGCCGCACCCCAGGTCGGTGCGCGCTGGCGCCTGTTCGTCTACTCCTGCCCCGATGCCGAGGGCACCCTCCGGCGCGGAGTGGTCATCAACCCCGTGCTCGAACGCTTCGGCGGTATAGAGCTCGACGAGGAGACCCTCGAGGGGTGCCTCTCCGTGCCGGGCGAGGGCTACCCCACCGCCCGCCATCGCGGAGCCCGTGTCTCCGGCACCGACCTCGAGGGGAACACGATCGTGGTCGAGGACGAGGGCGGGGTGCTCGCCCGCGCCCTGCAGCACGAGGTCGACCACCTCGAAGGGTCCCTCTACCTCGACCGCCTCACCCCCGCCCGCAAGCGCGAAGCCCTCGATGCAGTGCGGGACCGCGGCTGGCGAGCGGGCGGAATCCTCACCTGGGACCCGCGGGAGCTCGACGCCGCCGACGTCTGACAGAGCCGGCCGCGACGCTCCCGACCGGCGCCGTCGAAGCAGTCACACAGGATCGTCCGCAGGCGCCGCGCATGGCACGGGATCGCTATCCTGGAGGTATGGAACGCCCGTGCCTCTCCCGTCGTCGTGCCCTCCTGCTCCCCGCCGCTGCAGCCGGCGCGGGCGGCCTCGCGGCCTGCGCCCCGGAGGACGAGGGATTCGGCACCGCCGCCCCGGTGCGTGCGGACGAGGGCGCGGTCTCCCTCGACGAGGTGCCCGAGAACGCGAGCACCCTGGTGAACTTCGGCGGCCAGCAGCCGTTCGTGCTCCTGGTGCGCGGCGAGGGCGAGGATCTCACCGGCTATTCCGGGTACTGCACCCACAACGGATGCGCGCTCCGCCAGGAGGAGACCGAGCTGGACTGCCCCTGCCACGGCTCCCGCTTCGATGCCTCCACCGGCGAGGTGCTGGTGGGCCCGGCCACCACCCATCTGCCCGAGATCGCCCTGGCCGTCGAGGACGGCCTCATCCGCCGTGAGCAGTGACGGGACGATGCGCTCCGCCGACGCCTCCTCTCGCGAGCCGGAGACGAGGACGCATCGCGACGTGGTCTCCTTCGTGCGCCGCGGGGAGCGTCTCACCCAGGGACGCCAGAACGCCTGGGACCGCCTCTCCCCCTTCTACGTGATCGATCCCCCGCGCGGAGAGCGCGACACGCTCCCCGCCGCGGGCGAGCACCTGGATCCGCAGGAGGTGTTCGGTCGGCGCGCGGAGCTCGTGGTCGAGGTCGGCAGCGGCACCGGGGACAACATCGTCGCCGCGGCGCTCGCCCATCCTGAGCGGGACCATCTGGGGGTGGAGGTCTACCTGCCCGGGCTCGCGCAGACGCTCAGCCGCGTCGAGCGCTCCGGCAGCCCGCGGAATCTCAGGATGATGCCCCTGGACGCCCAGCGGGCCCTGCCCGCGATGCTGCCCGAGGGGTCGATCGACCAGCTGTGGGTGTACTTCGCCGATCCGTGGCCCAAGCAGCGTCACCACAAGCGCCGGCTGATCAACCCGCCGTTCCTGGACGCGGTGCTGCCGCTGCTGGCCGATGACGCGGTGTTCCGCCTGGCCACGGACTGGGCGCAGTACGCCCACCACATGCGTCAGCAGCTCGATCCGCGCCCCGAGCTCGCCCTGCTGCATCCCCACGGCGCCGCTCCCGAGGGCCCCTCCTCGGACGCGGTCCCCCAGGGCATGCCGAGCACCGGGTGGGCTCCACGATTCGAGGGTCGTGTGAAGACCGGCTTCGAGAGCAAGGGTCGAGCCGCGGGACGCTTAATATGGGACCTCGCATACACCCGGGTGCCACGGCGCCCGGGATCGGACGGCGCCCCGAGCCCCGGGACGCGGCCGACCCCGTGACCGCACCGGCGGCACCGTCTGAGAGGGACATCGAATGAACCATCGCGCCGACGACGTGGACCTGCCCGGGGAGTGGGAGGACGACCATCATCCCCGTGAGACCCGCCGCCGCGGACGCCGTGCCGCACTGATCGCCTTCGGCCTGGTCGCCGTGCTCGTGGTCGGGGTCGGCCTGGTGATCGGGAGCTACCTCAACGGGCTGCGCAGCTCCTACGAGAAGCGCAGCGTCGTGGAGATCACCCGCGGGCCCTCAGACGGCGAGCGGCCCGAGGCGGCCGAGGGCTCGGGCCGGAACTTCCTGCTGCTGGGATCGGACAAGCGCTCCGAGGAGGACGCGGCCGCGCAAGGGGTGAGCGGCCAGCGCTCGGACGTGATGATGCTCGTGCATGTCTCCGAGGACGACGAGAGCGTGTACATCACCTCCTTCCCCCGAGACCTGTACGTCGACATCCCCGGACATGGCAAGGACCGCATCAACGCCGCGCTCGCCTTCGGCGGCGTGAGCCTCGCCGTCACCACGGTCGAGAACTATGCAGGAGTCCCCATCGACCACGTCGCCCTCATCGACTTCGACGGGATCGAGGGGCTGGTCGATGCTCTCGGCGGCATCGACGTGCAGGTGCCGATCTCCTTCGAGGCGGACGGCCATCAGTTCACCGAGGGGGTCCAGAGCATGGACGGGGCCCAGGCGCTCACCTTCGTGCGTCAGCGCAAGCAGTTCGCCGACGGCGACTTCCAGCGCAACCGCAACCAGCAGGCCGTGCTCAACGGCATCGCCGGCAAGCTGATCAGCGCCGAGACGCTCAGCGATCCCCGCAAGCTCTCGGACACCATCGAGACCATCTCGCCGTTCCTCACCACGGACGGCGGCCTCGGCGCGGGCGCCATGGTCGAGCTGGGCCTGTCCCTGCGCTCGGTCCGCAGCGGCGATCTCCACTTCCTGTCGGTGCCGCATGCGGGCCCGACCACGACCAGCGGCGGGGCCAGCGTCGTCGCGACCGATGAGGAGGCCATGGATGTCCTGCGCGAGGCCCTGCGCACGGACGACATGGGAACCTACTACGCTCAGCACGCGGGAGCCTTCTGATCCGCTGAGCATCTCGCACGCACTGCACGACCTGCACCACCCGACCACTCGACGCTGGAGGACACCGTGGCCAATCCGATCGTGAGCATCGCCGTTCCCGTGGCAGGACTCGTCGCGGCCGCCGTCGGCAACAAGGCCGCCGCCGCAGGGTGGGGAGCTCTCTTCGGGGAGGACGCCCCCACCGCGAAGGCCCAGAAGGCCGCGCAGAAGAACGTCGCCGCGCAGCGCAAGCAGGCCAAGAAGGACGGCCTGTCCAAAGCCGAGATCGAGGCGATCAAGGACCCGGAGGACGACCAGCCCATCTGGAAGCTGCTGCTGTGGGCAACGATCTCCGGCGTGCTGCTGCAGGGTCTGCGGGTGGCCGCCAAGCGCGGGACGAAGACCGGCGTCGAGCGCCTCGCCTCGCGTCGCCCGCGCCCGAACCGCGGCTGACTCTCCCCGCCGAACCACGAAGGGCGCCCCGC
>JAAZLF010000313.1 GCA_012799425.1 Actinomycetales bacterium
GCAATCAGCGGGATTCCGGCCTCCCGGCAGGGGCCGGCGAGCTCGCGCAGGGCCACCTCGGAGGTGAAGCCGATGACGCGGTAGTTGCTGGTGTGGATGCGCAGCACGCAGCCGGTCCCGGGGCCGATCGCTCCTGTGTAGTCGGCGAGGTGAGTGCGGTTGGTCGTGCCGACCTCGCGGAGGCGCGCGCCGGTCGAGGTGATGAGGTCCGGCAGGCGGAAGCCGGCACCGATCTCGATCATCTCCCCTCGGCTGAGCACCACCTCTCCGGTCCCGGCCAGTGCTGTGACGGCCAGCAGCAGGGCGGCCGCCCCGTTGTTCACGACCAGCGCGTCCTCGGCCTCGGGGCAGGCGGCCAGCAGCGCCGCCCGCGCCCCGGCGCCGCGGCGGGAGCGGGCCCCGGAGCCGAGGTCGAACTCGACGTCGGTGTACCCGGCGGCATCCTGCAGCGCTGTGCGCGCGGCCGCAGACAGCGGCGCCCGGCCGAGGTTGGTGTGGACGATGACTCCGGTCGCGTTCAGGACCGGGCGCAGGGACGCGGCGGGACGATCGCCGAGGGCGGCGAGGATCTGCTCCTGCACCTGTTCGGGGGTGATCTCTCCCGCCCGGGCGCGGTCCTGGACCGCGCGCACGATGCCCACCACCACGCGTTCGCTCATCGTCGCCGCTGCGGCAGCGATGTCGGGATGGGCCAGCAGCTGGTCGGTGCGCGGGATCCGACGGCGCGGGTCCGTGCTCTCCTCGCCGGGCTGCGGGGGCACGGGCACGGGACCTCCAGGGGCCGACGGGGCGGTGCCGCCCGCGGGGGCGGCGAATGCATGGCGGAGGCGGACGGGAATCGAACCCGCCAGACCGAGATGCTCGGTCTCACCGGTTTTGAAGACCGGGGCGCCCACCAGGACACGTACGCCTCCATGGCTCAAACTATCACCGCCGGACCAGGCACGATCTCCTCTCCCGCTCCCCTCGCCAGTAGGCTCGGCGCATGAGCGAGAACCCGATCCGTCCCGTGGCGCAGCCCTCGATCCGACTGACCACGATGGCCCATGGCGGCGGCTGCGCCTCGAAGATCCCGCCGGGCGAGCTCGAGGATGTCGTCTCGACCCTCGCCGGTCAGCAGTACGAGCAGGTGATCGTGGGCCTGGAGGACGGTGATGACGCCGCCGCGGTGCGGATCGGCGAGGACGGGCGCACCGCTGTGCTCTCGACCGCCGACTTCTTCACCCCCGTCGTCGATGACGCTTTCGACTGGGGCCGCATCGCCGCGGCGAACGCCCTGTCGGACATCTACGCGATGGGAGGGGATCCGGTGGTGGCGATCAACCTGGTGGGCTGGCCCCGCGCGGTGCTGCCCTATGAGCTGCTGCAGGAGGTGCTGGCCGGCGGCCTCGCGATCGCGAAGGAGGCGGGCGTGCCGGTGATCGGCGGGCACTCGGTGGACGATCCCGAGCCGAAGTACGGCATGGCGGTCACCGGCACCGGCGATCCGGAGCGTCTGCTGCGCAACGATGCCGCCGAGCCGGGGCTGCCGATCACCCTGACCAAGCCGCTCGGGGTGGGTCTGCTGAATAACCGGCACAAGTCCACCGGCGAGGTGTTCGCCGCCGCGGTCGAGACGATGACGACGCTGAACCGGGACGCCTCGAAGGCGGCGCTCGCGGCCGGGGCTCGGGCGGCCACGGATGTGACGGGTTTCGGGCTGCTGGGCCACCTGTTCAAGATGGGCCGTGCCTCCGGCGTGGGCATGGTGATAGACCGTGCCGCCGTGCCGCTGGTCGACGGCGCTGCCGAGGCGCTGCGCGACGGATACGTCTCC
>JAAZLF010000314.1 GCA_012799425.1 Actinomycetales bacterium
GAGCCACTGCGCCAGGCGGAGGGGGCCACCAGGCAGCTGGGCGAGAGCTGGGAAGCGGGCCGGGAGCGGCTCACCGACCCCGACGGCTACTACGCAGCACGCAGGCAGTACGCGCCCATGCCCTGGGACCCGCAGGAGTGAGCGGACACGGCGAGCGCCTCACTCCTGTGAGCTCGCAGCCGGATCCGACGCGGCGCCGTCGACGGCGAGCGCGAGCCCGCCCTCCTCACCGCGGACCCGCACGGTCTGGCCGTCCTCGACTTCTCCCTTGAGGATCAGCCGGGCCAGACCGTCACCGATCTCCTTCTGCACCAGTCGCTTGAGCGGACGTGCCCCGTACAGGGGATCGAAGCCCTCGGCCGCGAGCCACCTGGTCGCGGCCTGATCGACATCGAGCGTGATCCGTCGATCCCGGAGCCGCGCGGCGACCTCGTCGACCTGCAGGCCGACGATGTGGGTGAGCTGATCGCGGCTGAGCGAGTCGAACATGACGATGTCATCGAGACGGTTGAGGAACTCCGGCTTGAAGGAGGCGCGCACCACCTGCATCACGCGGTCGTGCTTCTCCTTCTCGGCGAGCGTCTGATCCTGCAGCGCATGGGCGCCGAGATTCGAGGTGAGCACGAGGATCGTCGATCGGAAGTCGACCGTGCGCCCCTGGCCGTCGGTGAGGCGGCCGTCGTCGAGCACCTGCAGCAGCACATCGAACACATCGGGATGCGCCTTCTCGATCTCATCGAGCAGCACCACCGAGTACGGCCTGCGCCGCACGGCCTCGGTGAGCTGGCCGCCCTCGTCGTAGCCGACGTAGCCGGGAGGAGCACCGACCAGTCGTGCCACCGTGTGCTTCTCGCTGTACTCGGACATGTCCACGCGGATCATCGCGCGCTCGTCGTCGAAGAGGAACTCGGCCAGGGCCTTGGCGAGCTCGGTCTTGCCCACGCCCGTCGGGCCCAGGAAGAGGAACGAGCCCGTGGGACGGTCCGGGTCGGAGATCCCGGCCCGTGCTCGCCGCACCGCGTCGGAGACCTCCTGTACAGCACGCTCCTGACCGATCAAGCGGCGGCCGATGATCTCCTCCATCTGCAGAAGCTTCTCGGTCTCACCCCTGAGCAGACGGCCTGCCGGGATCCCCGTCCAGGCCGAGACGACATCGGCGATGTCATCGGGGCCGACGTGATCGGCCACCATCGGCCGCTCCTGGTCGTTCTCGCCTCCGGCTTCCTGTTCCTCCGCCTCGCGCAGCTGCTCCTTCAGCGCCGGGATGTCGCCGTAGAGGATCTTGGAGGCCGCGGTGAGGTCGCCCTCGCGCTGGGCGCGGTCGGCCTGCATCCGCAGCTGCTCGAGCTGGGCCTTGAGGTCACCCACGAGGTTCAGACCAGCCTTCTCCCGCTCCCAGCGGGCAGAGAGCTCCTCCATCTGCTCGGTGCGGTCGGCGAGCTGTGTGCGCACAGATTCCAGCTGGGCGATGCTCCCGGGGTCCTCGCTGCCGGTCAGCGCGAGTTCTTCCATCTTGAGCCGGTCCACCTGGCGGCGCAGGATGTCCAGCTGCTCGGGCGAGGAGTCCAGCTCCATGCGCTGACGCGAGGCCGCCTCGTCGACCAGGTCGATCGCCTTGTCCGGCAGCTGCCGGCCCGAGATGTAGCGAGCGGAGAGGCTCGCGGCGGCCACCAGTGCGGCATCGGTGATCGTGACCTTGTGATGCGCCTCGTACTTGTCCTTGAGCCCGCGCAGTATCGTGACCGAGTCCTCCACGCTGGGCTCGCCCACGAACACCTGTTGGAAGCGCCGCTCGAGGGCCGGATCCTTCTCGATGTTCTCGCGATACTCATCGAGCGTGGTCGCGCCGACCATTCGCAGCTCACCGCGGGCCAGCATGGGCTTGAGCATGTTCCCGGCGTCCATGGAGCCGTCGCCGGAGCCGCCGGCGCCGACCACGGTGTGGAGCTCGTCGATGAAGGTGACGACCTGCCCGTTGCTGGTGCGGATCTCGTCGAGGACGGCCTTCATCCGCTCCTCGAACTCGCCGCGGTACTTGGAGCCGGCGACCATCGAGGAGAGATCCAGCGAGATCAACCGCTTGTTCCGCAGCGACTCGGGCACGTCCCCGGCGACGATGCGCTGGGCCAGGCCCTCGACCACGGCCGTCTTGCCGACGCCCGGCTCGCCGATCAGCACGGGATTGTTCTTCGTGCGCCGCGAGAGCACCTGCACCACGCGGCGGATCTCGGCGTCCCGACCGATCACCGGGTCCAGCCGGCCCTCGCGGGCGAGCTCGGTGAGGTCGACGCCGAACTTCTCGAGGCTCTGGAAGGTGCTCTCGGGGTTCTGTGAGTCCATCTGGTTCATACGGTCATCTCCTGTGGTCAGCTGCGAGACGGCATCGCGGAGTGCTCTGGGGGTGGCGCCGGATGCGATCAGCAGCCGTGCGGCGGCGTCCTTGCCGAGTGCGATGCCGATCATCAGATGCTCGGTGGACAGGTGGGTGCGTCGGGAGGAGTCGGCTTCGTGCCGTGCCGCTTCCAGGGCGTCGAACCCGGTGCCGACGAAGGTGGGTGACGCCCCGCCAGTGGCACGAGGGAGGCCGTCGATCGCCCGTTGGGCGCGACGGATCACGTCGCGGGGATCCGCGCCGGTGGTGGCCAGGGCGGCGCGGCCGATGCCGTCCTCCTGGCCTGCGAGCGCCCACAGCAGATGCATCGAGCTGATCTGAGGGTTGCCGAGCTCGGCGGCCTTCTCCGCAGCGGCGGTGACAGCCTCCTGCGAGCGGGTGGTGAACTGGAACTCCACGATGCTCCTCTTCTGCGTCAGGTGGGTGGTGCGGGGTTCTTCCGGGTCAACGCCGTGCAAGTTGAGTCTATTCCGCTCAACTCTGGCGCTCTGTGGGCAAGGCGGTGCGGCGGTGCTGCGGCTTATCCACAACGGTTCCGCGGCACTCTCCGATCCGCGATGATGGATAGGCGCACCTGTAGCATCGCATCGGTGCCGTGGCTCGGCCGTCCGGGGGAACCGACGCCGATCCCGGGCCGTCGCCCCTCCTCCCCACACTCCCCACACCTCCTTCCGCGGAACAGAGGCTCCCATGACCCAACCTCCCACTCAGCCGCCCGGTGGGCAGTACATGCCCAATGGCCGGCCCCGCCCGGGCGCCTCTGCCTCCGCGCCGGGCTCCCCGTCCTTCCAGTCCCAGCCGAGGTTCATCGACTACGGCAATCCCCGCGCCTATGACACCTCGGTGCGACCGGCCTCCGGGCTGACCGCGGCACGCTTCGCACCGGCGCATATCCAGCGGCCCGATCAGGCCCAGCCGCAGTCAGCCTGGTCCACGCAGACCCGGAGGGCGCAGGAGGTCTCCCAACAGGCAGCCAAGATGCCCGCGATCAACATCGGCGTCTGGATCACCGTCGTGGTCCTGGCGTTCGCTCTGCTGTTCGTGCTCGGCTGGTTCTTCCTCGAGTTCGTCCTCACCGCGAGCTCGAGCCCGGCGTGGTGGCCGGTCACCGCATTCCTCGCCCTGCTCTCTCTGGTGGTCATCTCCCTGGTCATGGTGCTGGCCGATCGGTGGGATCCCCAGCCGCTGCCGCTGCTGTTCATCGCCGTTTTCTGGGGAGCGGCGATCGCAGCCTTCTCCAGCTACTGGCTGAACACGCTGAACTCGCTGCTGGTCTACCTCGTGACCGGCAGCGAGGCGGCGGTGGCATTCTCCGGGCCTGTCATCAGCGCTCCCCTGGTGGAGGAGACCACCAAGGGGCTCGGACTGCTGCTGCTGATGCTGCTCGCACGCCGTTACTTCAACGGCCCGCTGGACGGGCTCATCTACGGCGCGCTGATCGGAGGCGGCTTCGCCTTCACCGAGAACATCATCTACTACTCCCGCATCCTGGAGGAGGCGGGGGCCGGCTTCATGCTGATCCTGGTGCTGATGCGCGGGGTGGGCAACATCTTCGGCCATGCGATCTACACAGCGCTGACCGGCATCATCGTCGGATTCGTGGTCCGCAAGTGGGGCTCGATCATGGGCTTCCTGGTCTTCATCCCGGCGCTGATCCCCGGAATGCTCTTCCATGCCGGATGGAACTTCTTCTCCGTCATGGGCGGCGGCGTGCTGATGACGCTGATCATGTTCGGTGGGCAGGCGCTGCTGTCGCTGGTGTGGCTGATCTCGATCGGGTTGCTGATCTGGGACGAGTCGCGACTGACCCGCATCCGTCTGGGCGACTACGCCAACCAGGGCTGGCTCACCCATGAAGAGGTGGACATGCTCGCCACCTGGACGGGGCGGCGGGAGGGGAAGCGCTGGGCCGCGCAGCTCGGCGCCAAGCCCGTGATGAAGAGGTTCATCCGTGAGAGCGCGGACCTCGCCTCGATCCGCCAGCGCCTGCTCGCGGACGGCGCGAACCCCAAGGTGGTCGGGATCGAGCGGAACCTGCTGGGCCGTCTCACTGCGAACCGGCAGGAGCTGCTCTCCCACGCCCGTTGAATCGGAGGCGAGACGCTCCCCGTCGTGCCTCAAGGCCCCGCGTCCTCGATGTGGGGCCTTCGGCGTGCTCAGGGCCGAGGAACATCCCACGGTGCCGGGGCGCCGGAGGAGTCACGTCCCCGCAGGCGATCGAACTGGCGACGCTCTCGCTTGGTGGGCCTGCCGGTGCCGCGCTCGCGACGCGGCGGCGCTGCGGCGAGCTGGGGTGCGGGCTCCGGGCTGTGGTCCTCGTAGCATTCCCGGGCGATCGGCGCTCCGACCCGCGTGGTGAGGATCCGGGTCACGACCACGATCCGTTCCCTGCCCGGGGAGCGCACGCGCAGCTCATCGCCCACCACGATCTTCTGCGCCGCCTTGACCGGGTCGCCGTTGCGACGCACGTGCCCGCCTCGGCAGGCCGCCGTCGCCGCCGAGCGGGTGGGCATCAGACGAGCGCTCCACAGCCAGACGTCCAGGCGCACGTTCGACGGTCCGGAGTCCGCCCCGGCGGCGCTCATCCGTGGCGCTGCGGGGGCATCAGCGGCCACGGATCATGGGCCTCCAACTGAGCGGCGAGGGACATCAGCAGTGCGTCCTCACCGTGCCGTGCGGCGCCCAGCTGCACACCGAAGGGCAGCTCGATCCCCTCGAGGGGCTCCCGGTGGATCGGCACCGAGATCGCGGCGGCACCGAGCATGTTCCAGGTGCTGGTCCACGGCGTGAAGGCCCTCTGGGCGTCGAAGTCGGCGCCGCCGTCGGCCAGCTGCAAGGTGTCGGGGAAGGCCGGGGGCCCGGCCAGCGACGGGGTGATCACCACGTCGAACTCGGCGAACGCCTCGAGGGTGCGTCGGGCCAGCGACTGCACGCCGGAGAAGGCCCGGGCGAGGTCGACCCCGCTGTAGCTGCGGCCGCGCGCCCGCAGCCACCGGGTGAGCTCGAGGATCCGGGTCTCCTGCTGGGCGTCCAGTGGGATCGACGCGGCGCCCACCGTCCACAGCGGCATGAAGGCGGTCCAGTCCTCGGGGGCGAACGGTGCCGGGATCTCGAAGAGCTCGTGCCCGAGCCCGCGCAGCACCTCCAGCGCCCGTTCGAGCCCCCGCAGCGCCGCCGGGTGCACGTCGGTCTCCGCGGCCAGGGGCTCGCGCAGCACCGCGATCCGCAACGGGCGCAGCTGCGCGCCCGCGCCCTGGAGGTGGGCGAGGTAGCCGACGTCGCTCCGCGGCGCCGGCATGTAGTCCCCGGTCTGCGGACCGGCGATGAGGTCGAGGCCGGCGGCGGCATCGCGCACGCTGCGTGCGAGCACCCCGTCGGTCACCAGCCCCATCCCCTCAGTGCTGTGCGGTCCGGGCGAGACGACGCCGCGGGAGGGCTTGATGCCGACGAGACCGCAGCAGGCCGCCGGGATGCGCACCGAGCCGCCGCCGTCGGAACCGTGGGCGATGGGCGCGATGCCGGTGGCCACCGCGACGGCCGCGCCGCCGCTGGAGCCTCCGGCCGTGCGGCGTGGGTCCCACGGGGTGCGGGCCGGGGCGCCGGTGGCCGGTTCCGTGTATCCGGGCAGACCGAACTCGGGCGTGGTGGTCTTGCCGACGGTCAGGGTGCCGCCGTCGAGGATCTTCTGTGCGACGCCGTCGGTCACCGCGGCGACGTTGCCGACCATCGCGGCGCTGCCCGCTTCGAAGGGGGCGCCGGCGATCTGGGTGAGGTCCTTGATCGGCATCGGCACGCCCAGCAGCGGCGCTTCGGCGGCGAGGTCGTCCTCTCCCCCGGTGCGCTGCGCCTGCTCAAGTCGCTGAGCGGCGGTGCGCGCCTGCTCACGGGTGAGATCGTCCAGGATGTGGGCGAAGGCCCCCGCCTCCTGGCCGATGCCGTGCGCCGCTTCGAGCGCCTGCTCCGCGAGGTCGTGCACGTCGAGCTGTCCCGAGCGCAGCGCGGCGGCGGTCTCGAGGGCTCCCAGCGGTTCCCGGGCGGTCACCGGCCCTCCCTCACGTCCTGCTCCACGTGGGTGCGCACGTGGTCCACGATCGCGGCGACCGCCTCGTCGATCTGCTCCCAGGTGGTCTCGAACCCGCTCTCGTCCCCGTACCAGGGGTCGCGGATGCCGGTGTCCTCGACCGGGGTCGGGGCGAAGTCGCGCATCATCCGCAGCGTCTGCTCCGCCCGCTCGCCGAGGGCGCGGCGGAGGGGGTCGACGTGGTCATGGTCCAGGG
Organism: Actinomycetales bacterium; assembly: GCA_012799425.1. GTDB lineage: Bacteria > Actinomycetota > Actinomycetes > Actinomycetales > Dermabacteraceae > Brachybacterium. Next base: position 6,670 of record JAAZLF010000314.1, read on the forward strand.
CGAGCACGAGGTCAGCCTCACGCAGCTCCTCGTCCTCCATCTGCCGCGCGATGTGCGCCTCGCTGTCGATGCCGTGGCGGCGCAGCAGGGCTCCGGCGCGCGGGTCGATGGGGTTGCCGACCTCCCAGGCCGAGGTGCCCGCCGAGGAGACCTGGGCGGCTTCACCGAGCCCGGCCTGCTCGAGGGCGTCTCGCAGGGCGTACTCGGCCATCGGCGAACGGCAGATGTTGCCGGTGCAGACTGTCACGATGCGGAAGGTCATCAGCTCTCCTCGTCGGGATGGGCGGCGGGGGTCGCCAGCAGGTCGGCGTACTCACGGTGACGCTCGATCCAGCCTTTCACGAACCAGCAGGTGGGGCGAACCTTCATGCCTCTGCCGCGGAGGTCGTCGAGGGCGAAGCGCACGATCGCGGAGCCGATCCCCTGCCCGGAGCGCTCCGGATCGACCACGGTCGAGCGGAGGTCCCGCACGGTCGTTCGCGTTGCTGTCCCGTCGCGCGGCAGGTTCCCCTCGTCGCCGTAGGCGAGCACGGCGACGAGATCCTCGCCGTCGAGAGCTGTGTAGCGGTCGCGATCATCGTCGTGGACCAGGCGCACCGCGCCCGGCCCGGCGGAGGTCTCATCCATGCCGGTCACGGTACACTGCCGGTCATGCCTGCGCCCCTGATCTGGCACATCACCGAACTGCCCGCCTGGGAGGCGGCCGTCCGGTCGGGCTCCTACACCCGCGCGACCCGCGGCCGGGATCTGGCCGAGGAGGGGTTCCTCCACGCCTCCTGGCCCGAGCAGGTCTCGAAGGTCGCCAAGAGGATCTACCCGGACCGCCCCTCGGATCTGGTGATCCTCGAGATCGACGTGGGTCGGGTGGAGGCCGCCGGCATCGCTGTGGACATCGAGGCCGATGTGGACGGCAAGGGCCGCGGATATCCGCACATCAAGGGCCCCCTCCCAGTCAGCGCGGTGCTGCGGCTGCGGCGCACGAAATGGATCGGGCGGGAGTTCGTGGTCGTCGCCTGAGCGTCCCCGGTCTGGTGGCGCTCGCGGTCCCCGACGTACCATCGGGCATGGCCAGGTCACGTCGTTCCGCGAAGTATCTCGACATCCACCCCGAGGATCCGCAGCCCCGTCTCATCCAGCAGGCCGTCTCGGTGCTGGAGGACGGCGGCCTGATCGCCTACCCCACGGACTCCTGCTACGCGCTGGGCTGCACGCTCGGCAACGCCGAGGCGCTCGAGAGGATCCGCCGGATCCGGCAGGTCGGCAAGGACCACCACTTCACACTGGTGTGCGCCGACTTCTCGCAGCTGGGGCAGTTCGTGCTGGTCTCCAACCCCGTCTTCCGACTGGTCAAGAACGCCACCCCCGGCCCGTACACCTTCATCCTGCCGGCCACACGGGAGGTGCCGCGCAAGCTCTCCCACCCCAAGAAGCTCACCGTCGGGGCACGGATCCCCGGGCATCGTGTGGCCCATGCGCTGGTGGAGGCGCTCGGCGAACCGATCGCCTCGTCCACACTCCTGCTTCCCGGGCAGGAGGAGCCGCCCTCCGAGGGCTGGGTGGTCCAGGATCTGCTGGGCGAGCAGGTCGAGGCGATCATCGACTCCGGTGAGGTCGGGATCGAGCCGACCACCGTCGTGGACCTCTCCGAGGGCGATCTGGTGATCGCCCGCGAGGGCGCCGGGGACATCAGCCGGTTCTGAGCCCGGGCGCGGCGGGGCCGCCTCAGCGCTCCTCAGATGCGTTGCGTGTGCTCAGCACCCCCGAGAATACGAGGATCCCCACGGCGTACATCGGGACCATCCACAGCGCGTAGCGCAGGGTGAGCGCGTCCGCGAGCGCTCCGACCACCGGCGGCGTGACGAAGAATCCCAGCCGTGCGAACCACCCCACGACGGTGATCCCCACGCCATGGGGCACGCCGGGCAGATCGTCGGCCGCACGGTAGGCGGCGGGGAAAAGGGTCGCCACTCCCCAGCCGGCCGCGGCGAAGCCGAGCAGCGCGGTCGCAGGTGTGGGCACCACCAGAGCGATGCTCATCCCCGTCGCGGCGATCACGCCGCCCAGCCGCGCCGTCGCGCGATCCCCCAGCCGATCCACCACGGCGTCGCCGGTGAAGCGGCCGATGGTCTGCGCGCCCTGCAGCGCGACGAACGCCATGCCCGCCAGGAACGGCGTCGCCTCGAAGGTGCCCCGCATGAACAGCGCACCCCAGGTGTTCCCGGCGTCCTCCGTGGAGCCTGCGAACACCAGGACCATTCCCAGCGCGGTCACGAGGCCGAGGGCGCGCAGGCTCATGCCGGCCAGGCGGAATCCGGTGGGCGCGGCGGCGGGGACCTCGGCGGCCGAGGAAGCGGCGGGGGCGGCCGTCGGCATGCGCTCGGTGCTGTCATGACCGGGCAGCATGAATCGCAGGGATCCTACGGCGAGGGCACCGAAGACGATCAGGCCCAGGACGCCCTGGCACCACAGCGGCACCTCCAGCTGCGCGCAGGCCGCGCCGATCAGTCCTCCCACCACGGCGCCGAGGGACCACCAGCCGTGATAGCTGTTCATGATCGATCGGCGATAGCGGCGCTCGACCCGCATGCCGTGGGAGTTCATCGCGATGTCGGTGATGGCGTCGGCAGCCATCGCCAGCAGCAGGGCGCAGGTCAGCCACAGCCAGGATCCGGAGACGTACACGGCCATGTGCGAGGTGGAGGCGATGACCTGGAACAGGACGCTGACCCTCGCGGAGCCGTAGCGGGCCATGAGCCGTGCGGAGAAGAGCCCCGCCAGCAGACCCCCGAGCGGGCCGATGCCGACGGCGAGCCCGAAGGCCGTGTTGCTCAGGCCGATCGATTCCACCAGTTCCGGGTACCGCGGGAGTATCGCGCAGAACGAGGCGCCGTTGAGGAAGAAGAGGAGCGAGACGGCCCAGCGGGCTCGACGCACCGGCATCGGCACGGCGGGGCGGAGGGAGTCGTCGGTCGACGAGGCGTGAGCGTTCACGGTCATCCATTCTGCATGACGCGGCGTCGTGCCGGTGCGGTCGCAGCGGCGTACGCCTCCGAAGGTGCTGAGCAGCGCGGCGCTCCCACCCCGTCAGCGGGACGAACGCCGAGAACGCACTCGTGCCCGGTCGCCGAAGGGCGCCGGGCACGAGGAAGCTGAGGGTGGGATCAGGTGAGGAAGCGGGGCACCAGATCAAAGGTGCCCAGCAGCGCGACCATCGACATCGCCAGACCGATGATGAAGGGCATGGCGGCGAACAGGGACATCATGTAGATCCCGCCGACGAACAGCCCGAACAGCACGATGAACAGCACCACCGAGACCACGGTGTTGTTGCCCTTCGAGGTCACGTTCTCGTCCTGGCGCGTCCGCGCGTCAGTCGCATCCGCGACATGCTGCTTGCTCATGCTGCCTCTTCCTCTGCATCACCGATCGCTTCGTCCGGCACCGGGCGCGGACGATCGGCTCCCATCCTAGACCAGCGAGGGCGCGGTCGTGGCCGCGTCCCGGTGGCGGATGGCCGTGAGCAGGCTCTCGAAGACCCCGGCACCGGCCTCTCCATCGATCTCCGGGTGCCACTGCACACCGAGCACGTTCGATCCGGAGACGGCCTCGACGGCGAGCACGAGTCCGCTGTCGTGGCGTGCGACGGTGCGCAGATCGCCGCGGACCGCACGGATGCCCTGGTGGTGGAAGGCAGTGACCTCGGCGCAGGTGCCGAGGGCGAGAGCGAGGTCGCTGGCCGCATCGATGCGGGCCTGGACCCGGGTGGGCCGCTGGCCGGTCGCGGGGTGCGCGGGCAGATCCTCGGGGAGGTGGCGGTGGAGCTCACCGCCCTCGGCGATGACGATGATCTGCAGGCCGCGGCAGATGCCGAGCACGGGCACGTCGTTCCTGCGCGCGGCGCGGTACAGCGCGGTCTCGAACGCGTCGCGCTCGGGGTCCGGGGTCATGTCGGTGGGCAGTGCACCGTCGCCCCATGCCGCCGGGTCGAGGTCGGTGCCGCCGGTCAGCACGATCCCGTCCAGCTCGGCGATCTCCTCATCGCTCCAGTCGTCCTGCGGGGCGATGATCACGGGGCGTGCACCGGCCGCGCGCAGGGCGCGCACGTAGTGCTCGTTGACCGCGACGGCGGCATGGCCCGCCCAGGCGCCGGACATCATGGTGCGGGTCCCCGCGGTCACGCCGATGAGCGGGCGACGAGTGCGCTGCGCCATGATGTTGTCCTTTCCGCAGAGGAGCGATGTTCCGGGCCGCCGGTCGACGACTGGACCCAGTCCACCCCGCACGCCCTGTCGTGGGCGAGCTATGTGGCGGAATATGACATCCACATATGACGGCGCACCACCTGGCGTCACGGCGGTGCGCCGTGCGCGACCTCAGTGAGCGGCGCCGACCCGCTGGCTCTGCTCGATGGCCTGCAGGTAGTAGCCGCGCAGCTGCTCGGCGAGCACGGGCCAGGTGCGCTTGCGCACGGAGTCCGTCGCGGCGCGGCCGAAGGCCCGGCGCTTGGCGTCGTCGAACAGCAGATCGCTCGCACGGTCCCGCATCTCGTCGAGCATGCCCGGGGTGTAGAGCCATCCGGTGCGGCTCGGGGAGATCAGGTCGACCGGTCCGCCGCGGCGCGGGGCGATCACGGGCAGCCCGGAGGCCATGGCTTCCTGGAGGCTCTGACCGAAGGTCTCATGCTCTCCCGGATGGATGAACAGATCGGCGCTCGCGAGGTGGGCGGCGAGATCGGTCCCGGAGCGGAATCCGGCGAACCGGGCTCGCGGCATCGCGCGGCGCAGCGCCTCCTTCTCCGGGCCGTCCCCGACGATCAGCAGGCGCACGCCCGGCATGTCGTGTATGACCTTGAGGTCGCTCACCTGCTTCTCGGCGGCGAGGCGACCCATGTACACCACGAGCTTCTCCTCCGGCCGGGCGTACTGTGCCCGCAGCTGCGAGCTGTGCAGGGACGGGGTGAACAGCGAGGTGTCGACCCCGCGCCGCCAGAGGTCCACCCGCTCGATGCCGTGCTCGCGCATCTCGTCACGGGTCGCGAGCGAGGGGGCGAGGTTCACCGTGGCGCGGTTGTGGACGTCCCGCAGCAGCTGCCAGGAGGCGCTCTCGAGGAACGGCATGCCGTAGCGCGCGGTGTACCCGGGGATGTCGGTCTGGTAGACGGCGACCGTGGGCACGCCGGCCTTCTGCGCGGCGATCACGGCGCGGCCGCCCAGGATCATCGGGGAGGCGAGATGGATGACATCGGGCTGGAAGTCGTCGATGCGCCGGCGCAGCGTGGTGGCGCTGGTAGTGGCGATCCGGACATCGGCGTACCCGGGCATCGGCGCGGACGCGACCCGGTGAACGCGGACCCGGCGACCGCAGCTGGTGCGCAGGTGCTTCTGGGCTCCCGGCCACTGCGGGGCGATGATCCCGAGATCATCGCCGGTGGCGGCGAAGTGATCGGCGACACGGAGCACCGAGTTGGTGACCCCGTTCATGTGCGGCAGGAATGACTCGGAGACGAAGAGGATCCTCACATCTGCGATGCTCCCGTGCTCATCCTTCGTCCGCGTCAAGGGTGTGTGACGCACGGACGACGACACGGTGAACACTTCGCCCCGTCGGAGCCGCCGGAGCGACGGGAGCGCTCCGACGGGGCAGAGCCTCAGAGGCGGCGGGAGGCGATCCTCGCGCCCTCGACCAGCGACTCCAGCTTCGCCCACGCGATCTGCGGGTGGACGCGCCCGCCGAGGCCGCAGTCGGTCGAGCCGATGACCCGCTCGGGCCCGACCAGCTGCGCGAAGCGCACCAGGCGCTGGGCGACCAGCTCCGGGTGCTCGACCACGTTGGTGGCGTGGGAGACGATCCCGGGCACGAGGATCCTGTCCTCGGGCAGCTCGAGCTCCTGCCACACGGTCCACTCGTGCTCATGGCGCACGTTGGCGGCCTCGAAGGAGTAGTACTTCGCGTCGATCTCCAGCAGCAGCGGCGCGATGTGCCGGAACTCGATGTCCGTGGTGTGGGGACCATGCCACGAGCCCCAGCACAGATGGAACCGGGTCTGCTCCGTGGGCACGTTCACCAGGGCGCGGTTGACGGCGTCGACGCGCTTGCGGGTGAAGGCGAGATAGTCCTCGACGCTGGGCTCGGGGTTGATCTGGTCCCAGTTCTCCGCGATCGAGGGGTCGTCGACCTGCACGGTGAGGCCGGCGGCGGCGATCGCCTCGTACTCGGGGCGCATCACCTCCACCCAGGCGTCGAGGAAGGCGTCGACGTCGCCGTAGTGGTCATCGACGATGCGGCTGCCCGAGCCGGGCGAGAGAGAGTTGAGGAAGCCGTGCTCGTAGCCGGCCGCATCGAGCGCCGCCTGCACGTTGGTGATGTCCTGGGCGACCAGGCCGCGCCCGGTCTCGGAGTAGGAGACGGGGCCGGTCGCGGCAGGGAAGGTGGGCTGGCTGCCGACGGTGATCCCGGAGGTCGGATCCTGGTAGGCCTCGGCGAAGAGCGTCCAGTCCCGGCGATCGGGGAAGGTGGTCAGGCGCACGTCCCCCGGGGCGGAGCGCACTGGCTCGGTGGAGAAGTGGTCCGCGCCGGTGAGCTCGAGCCCGCTGACCCGGTCGAAGATGTAGGACCA
>JAAZLF010000315.1 GCA_012799425.1 Actinomycetales bacterium
ATCTTCAACCTCGACGAGGTGCAGTCGGCGCTGGCGAGCCTGGCGAGGATGGTCGGGGTGATCACCTCGATCGATCCGGCCGCCTCCCCCGGCGCCCAGCGTCCCGCCGACGCCTCGATCCGGCTCGAGCAGGTCTCGCACGCCTACACCACGGACGAGGAGGGGAACGAGCGCGTCATCCTCCGGCCGCTGGATCTCGACATCGCCCCCGGCGAGGTGGTCTCGCTGGTGGGTGCCTCCGGCGCCGGCAAGTCGACCCTCGCCGCGATCCTGGCCGGAACGCTCGAGCCGCGCCACGGCCGGGTGCTGCACGGCAGGGCAGACCTCGCCCACGCCGATCTCGAGGCGGTGCGCTCGCACGCCTCGATCGTCAGCCAGGACGTGCACGTGTTCCGCGGGACGCTGCGGGAGGACCTGCAGCTCGCGGCGGCACGGGCGGACGATCAGGAGCTGCGCTCGGCCCTGCACCGGGTCGGTGCGCTGCACTGGGCGGATCGCCTGCCCCAGGGCCTGGATACCGAGGTCGGTGAGAAGGGCGCCCGGCTCACGGCCGAGCAGTCCCAGCAGCTGGCGCTCGCGCGGGTGGTGCTGCAGGACCCGGCGGTGCTGATCCTCGATGAGGCCACGGCCGACGAGGGCTCCTCGGGGGCCCGCGTGCTCGAGCACGCCGCGCTCGAGGCGGCGCGCGGCCGCACCACGATCATCGTCGCGCACCGGCTCTCCCAGGCGAAGGTCGCAGACCGCATCCTGGTGATGGCCGACGGCGCCGTGGTGGAGCAGGGCACCCATGAGCAGCTGGTCGCGCATGGAGGCCGGTACGCCCAGCTCTGGGAGGCCTGGTCGGGCTGAGCCGGCGGGCCGCCGCCGGGACGGCGCGCCGCGCGCCGGGCGGAGAGCGAGGCGGTATGGTCGCCCCATACGCCTACCCCTTCACGGGCAGTGCAGCCCCGGCTCGGTGGCCGGTCGGTCCGGGGCGTCCGTGGAGGCCGATCCGGCCGGGAACCCCACCATGTCTTCCACCCCGCGCTGGTCGCCCGGCGACCAGGTGACCTGGACCTACTACACCCCACAGCACCCCACCCGCACCGTCCGCCCCGGCACCGTCGTGCTCGACGACGATCGCGGCGTGGTGGTCTGGATCGCGCCCGGCACCGAGGTGCTGCTGCCCGTGCTCGAATCCGGTGCGGCGCTGCGCCGCGCCGGCGACGAGGGCATGTTCACCGCGCCGCGCGTGCAGTCCAAGCAGCTGTGGACCGGCAACGGCATCCTCATGATCGGCCTGCCGGACAAGCCCTACTCGATCTGGCTGTTCTACAAGGACGACGGCTCCCTGGGCTGCTACTACGTGAACCTCGAGACGCCCTACGAGCGCACCGAGGAGGGCGTGCGCACCCGGGATCTGGTGCTGGACCTGGTGGTGCTGCCACGCCGGGATTGGCACTACAAGGACGAGGACGAGCTCGAGGGTGCCGAGCGCACCGGGTACTTCTCGGTCGACGAGGTCGAGGAGATCCGTGCCGCGGGCCGCGAGGCGGAACAGCACATCGCCGACTGGACCTACCCGTTCTCCGCCGGGTACGAATACTTCTTCCCGGACCCGAAGTGGCCGCTGCCCACCCTGCCCGAGCACTACACCTGGGACCTGGACCTGACGCAGCGCTGACGGGGCGCTTCGGCTCCGGGGGCCCCGGGGTCGGTGGCAGGATGGAGCCCATGTCATCCGAGAACCTCACTCGCGACGAGGCCCGCAGCCGTGCCTCGTTCCTCAGCACCGACTCCTACGAGATCCGCCTGGATCTGACCACCGACGAACGCACCTTCCTCACCGAGACCACGGTGCGCTTCTCCTCGACCTCCGCACGGCCCACCTTCATCGACCTGATCGCCGAGGACGTGCAGGAGATCGAGCTCAACGGCGAGCTGCTGCCCGATCCCGCCTCCCGCTTCGACGGTGCCCGGGTGAGCCTGCCCTCCCTTGCCGAGGGCGAGAACACGCTGCGGGTCCTGGCCACCGGCCGGTACATGAACACCGGCGAGGGCCTGCACCGCTTCGTCGACCCCGTCGACGGCGAGGTCTACCTCTACACCCAGTTCGAGGTCTCCGATGCCCGCCGCATGTTCGCCTGCTTCGAGCAGCCCGATCTGAAGGCGACCTACGCCCTGACCGTCACCGCGCCGGCACACTGGCGGGTCATCTCCAACGCCCCCACGCCCGCACCGAACCCCGCCGGAGACGGGACGGCCACCTGGGCCTTCCCGCCCACCGAGCGGATCTCCACGTATCTGGTCGCGCTGATCGCCGGCAACTACCAGGGCGGGACCGGCGAGGTCACCACCCGCGACGGCCGCACCATTGCGATGGGCGTGTTCGCGCGCGCCTCCCTCGCCGAGCACGTCGACGCCCAGAACGTCATCGACGTGACCCGCGCCGGCATCGACTTCTACGAGGAGGCTTTCGACCAGGACTTCCCGTTCCGCAAGTACGACCAGGTGTTCGTGCCGGAGTACAACATGGGCGCGATGGAGAACCCCGGTGCCATCACGTACGTCGAGTCCTACGTCTTCCGGTCGGACGTCTCCGACGCGGTGCGCGAGCGCCGCGATCTGACGATCCTCCACGAGCTGGCGCACATGTGGTTCGGCGACCTGGTCACCATGCGCTGGTGGGACGATCTGTGGCTGAACGAGTCCTTCGCCGAGTACGCCTCGACGCTCGCCAGCGCCGAGGCGACCCGCTGGACCGATTCGTGGACCACCTTCGCCCTGTCCGAGAAGGGCTGGGCCTACCAGCAGGACCAGCTGCCCTCCACCCATCCGGTGGTCGCGGACATGGTCGACCTCGAGGCGGTCGAGACCAACTTCGACGGCATCACCTACGCCAAGGGCGCCTCGGTGCTGCGCCAGCTGGTCGCCTACGTGGGCCGCGAGCAGTTCTTCGCCGGGGTCCGGGCCTACTTCGCCAAGCACGCCTGGGGCAACACCGAGCTGGCGGACCTGCTGGTCGAGCTCGAGGCCACCAGCGGCCGCGACCTCAGCAGCTGGGCACAGCTGTGGCTGCAGCGCGCCGGGGTCAACACCCTGACCCCCGTGCTCGAGCGGGACGGGGACGGCGCCGTGGCCCGCTTCGCGATCTCCCAGACCGCACCGGAGGAGCACCGCACCCTGCGCCCGCATCGGCTCCGGGTGGCCGGGTTCTCGCTGCGGGATGGCGCACTGGTGCGCACCGAGTCGCTCGAGCTGGACGTGGACGGCGAGCTCACGGAGGTGCCGGAGCTGGTGGGCCGGCGCGCGGACCTGTGGCTGCTCAACGACGGCGATCTCACCTACTCCAAGGTGCGCCTGGATGAGCAGTCCCTCGCCGTCGCGATGGAGCATCTGCGCGATCTGGACGACTCCCTGGCCCGCACCCTGCTGTGGTCCGCCGCCTGGGACATGGTCCGCGACGGCGAGCTGCCCAGCGGCCGGTACCAGCAGCTGGTGCTCGCGAACATCACCGGCGAGGATTCCTCCTCCGTGGTGCGCACCCTGCTGTCCCAGCTCGAGACGGTCTCGGGCCCGTATGCGGCCGTGGACCTGCGCGAGCAGCGCACCGAGGACGCGGCCACCGCCGTATGGGGGCTCGCCGAGTCCGCCGAGGCGGGCTCGGATGCCCAGCTGCAGTTCATCGAGACCTTCGCACGGCTGGCCCGCACCGAGGAGCACCGCCACGCGCTCGAAGGTCTGCTCGGCGGCTCCGTGATCCTGCCGGGACGCGAGATCGACACCGACCTGCGCTGGAAGCTGGTGATCTCCCTGGCCGTCCTCGGTGGGATCGACGCGGCCGGCATCGACGAGCAGCTCGCCGCGGACGACACCCAGTCCGGTCGCAAGCACGCCCTGACCGCGAAGGCGGCACTGCCCACGGAGGTGTCCAAGGCGAAGGCCTGGCGGCGCACGATGGAGAAGGACACCCTGGCCAACGAGTCGATCACCGCAGTCGTGCTCGGCTTCCGCCGCGTGGTCGACGAGTCCCTCCTGGCCCCGTACCGCCAGCGCTACTTCGCGATGGTCTCGCAGGTGTGGAAGGAGCGCTCGAACGAGATCGCCACCCGGCTGGTGGGCGGCTACTTCCCGCATTCCTACGGCGGGCAGGGCGTGCTCGACGCCGCCGACCAGTGGCTCGCGGAGCACGAGGACGCTCCCTTCGGGCTGCGGCGCATCATCATCGAGGGCCGCGACACCGTGGCGCGGCAGGAGAAGGTCCGCGACGCGGACACCGCCTGACCCTCTGACACGGGCCGGGCCGAGGTGAGCACGGTGAGGCACCTCGCCCCGGCCGCCCCCAGACTTCCGCCGCATCGGGCGTTATCGTCGAAAGCATGTTGGACGACCCCCTGGACCCTGGACAGCTGATCTCCTCGCCCACGACCGACAGCGCGCTGAGCCTGATGGACCAGCTGCTGCGCTGGCTCGCCACGAGCGGTGTGAAGATCGTGGTGATCCTTCTGGCCGCGACGCTGATGAGCTTCCTGGCCGGATGGTTCCTGCGCCGCTTCTTCCGCACCATGGCGCAGTCCGGCTCGAAGATCTCGAACGTCGCCGGGACCGTGATCCGACGCGATCCCAAATCGCAGCGGGCCGCGCAGCTCCGCCGTGAGCAGCGCGCGAGCACCCTGTCGAACGTGGCCCGCAACATCGCGCACGTGATGATCTGGGCCGTGGCCTCGGTGATGATCCTCTCCGAGATCGGCGTGAACATCGCCCCTGTGATCGCGAGCCTCGGCGTGGTGGGCCTGGCCGCCGGCATCGGTGCGCAGACCATCATCAAGGATGTGGTCGCCGGCATCGTGATGCTGTTCGAGGACATCCTCGCCGTGGGCGACTGGGTGGATCTCGAGTACGCCGAGGGCACGGTCGAGTCGATCAACCTGCGCGCCACCCAGGTGCGCGGCATCGACGGCGTGCTGTGGACGGTGCGCAACGGCGAGATCATCCGCGTGGGCAACTACGCGCGCGGCTTCTCGAACGCCGTGGTGGTGCTGGACATCGATGCGGGCGCCGACGACGCCCAGGTCACCGCAGTGCTCGAGTCCGTCACCACCCAGATGGTCGAGGACCCGCGGTGGAAGGACGAGATCCTCTCCCCCGCTGCGATCACCGGCATGCTGGACGTGGATGCGAACCGTTACCAGCGCCGTGTCGTGTTCGAGACGCCCCCGGGCCAGCAGTGGGGCGTCGAGCGCGAGCTGCGTTCGCGCATCCGCACCGGCTTCGCCGAGGCGGACATCGCCTTCGCGATGCCCCGCTTCGTCGAGACCGTCCAGCAGTGACAGCACCGGGCTGTCCCCCGAGCATCGGAGAACCCCTGCCATGACCAGCTCCTCGCCCCAGGCCGAGCAGATCAGCTTCTACGAGGCCGTCGGCGGCCATCCCACCTTCGAAGCCTTGGTGGAGCGTTTCTACCAGGGCGTGGCGGAGGATCCGCTGCTGCACCCGATGTACCCCGAGGAGGATCTCACCGGGGCCAAGTGGCGCCTGTGCGCGTTCCTCGAGCAGTACTGGGGCGGGCCGAAGACCTACGGCCAGCAGCGCGGCCATCCGCGTCTGCGGATGCGCCACGCACCGTTCCCGGTCTCGCCTGCGGCCCGGGACGCGTGGCTGCACCACATGCGGGCGGCGCTGGACTCTCTCGAGCTCGCCCCGCTGCACGAGCAGACCCTGTGGGACTACCTCGAGCGGGCGGCGCACTCGATGATCAACACGGCCGACGGCGGCGAGGCGCCGGCCGCCGGGCAGACGATCCCCGACCGCCTCAGCTGAGCCGCGGCCCGGCCCCGGGCTGCGGCCCAGCCCGTCAGTCGCGGAAGCGCAGCGGCTCCCCGGCGAAGCGCCGGAGCTGATCGCGAGAGGACTGCTCGAGGCGGACCGGCGCCCCGGTCCCGGCGTCGACCAGCACCACCACGGTGCGGGCGCGCGCGTAGGGCGCCCTCCCCTCGGGGTCGTCGCGGGTGAGCACGAGGTAGTCGACGCTCAGGCTCGCACCGCCGATGCGGGAGAGCCACAGCCGCACCACCACACCGTCGCGGCGATGCCCCAGCGGGCGGGCATACTCGATCCGCTGCGAGGCGATGACGGTGCTGATCTCGGCGCCCGCCCCGCTGACGGGCAGCGCCGCGAGCGGCTGGGCAGCACCCAGCTCGATCTGCTCGGCAGGCGGCTGCCAGAAGGCCGCGATGCGCGCCTCTTCGAGCAGGCGCACCACCGCAGCGTTGTTCACGTGCCCGTAGGCGTCCAGGTCCGTCCATCGCACGGGGACGGGGATGTCCAGCGCCGTGGAGGAGTGCGACGTGAGATCGGGTGCATCTGCGGTGGAGTCGGAGGCCATGGCCCTCATCGTAGGCTCCCCGACCAGTACGATCAGGCGCATGAGCACTGCGCACACCGACCCGTCGACGATCGCCGCCGATCTCGTGGATCTGCTGGATCTGCGCGAGATCGCCCCCTTCGGCGAGTTCTCGACCCCGGCCACTGTCGCCGCCTACCAGGGCGAATCCTCCCCGCAGCGGGGCGGGCACGTGTTCGGCGGGCAGGTGATGGGCCAGGCGGTCACCGCGGTGGGCCGCACCGTCTCCCCGGAGCGCCGCATCCACTCGATGTACTCCTACTTCCTCGCCCCCGGCGACCCCTCCCACCCGATCCGCTTCCAGGTCGATGCGCTGCGCGACGGCGGCTCGTTCTCGGTGCGGCGAGTGCTGGCGACCCAGCCCGGTCGCGAGGCCGACGAGGAGGAGCGCACCATCCTCGCGATGACGGCCTCCTTCCAGGAGAGCCAGGACGGGCTCGAGCACCAGGAGCGGGCTCCCGAGGCCCCGGACCCCGAGGGCCTGCCCACCACCGCGGAGGTGCTCACCGGCATCGATCATCCGGTGGCCCGCTACTGGAGCACCCAGCGGCCGATCGACATCCGTCACGTCACCGACCCGATCTACCTGCGCCCCGATGCCGCCAGCGGCGAGTCGCAGATGGTGTGGATGCGGATGCTCGCCCCGATCGAGGCGGAGCCGCTCACCCATGACGCGATCCTCGCCTTCGCGAGCGATTACACGCCCTTCGAGCCGATCCTGCGCCGTCAGGGCCTGAGCTGGATGACGCCCGGGCTGAGGATGGCGACGATCAACCACGCCATCTGGTGGCACAAGCACGTGGACACCAACGACTGGCTGCTGTACGTCCAGCGCTCCCCCTCCGCCAGCGGCGGGCGCGGCCTGACCCACGGCCAGGTCTTCGACCGCGCCGGGGATCTGGTCGCGACCATCACCCAGGAGGGGATGATCCGGGTCAAGCAGCAGGGCTGAGGACCCGGTGCGCCTGTCACCGACGCGCCGGAGGACGCCCGAGGGCCGTGACGACCTCCCGCGCGGTGAGCTCCGGATCGTCGGCGTCCATGATCTCCCTGACCAGTGCGACCCCGGCGATACCGGTGCGTGCGAGTGAGGCGACGTCCGCGACCGTGATCCCGCCGATCGCGACGACCGGCAGCCTGGTCGCTGCCACGAGGGCTCGGTAGCCGGATGTGCCGAGCGGCTGGCGACCGGACTCCTTGGTCGGGGTGGGTCGGAACGGGCCGGCGCCGACGTAGTCCAGGAGATCGTGGAGCTCCTCGGCCCGGCGGACCGTCTCGATCGTGCCCGTGGTCAGGCCGATGATCGCCTCCGGGCCCAGCAGTGCGCGGGCGGCGGCGACCGGCAGATCCTCCTGTCCCAGATGCACGCCGTGCACCTGGGCGCCGAGCCTGCGGGCGGCGAACGCCACGTCGGCGCGGTCATCGACCACCACGCGGGCAGCGGGCTGAGCCTGATGCACAGCGGACGCCACAGCGCAGGTCAGCTCCAGCAGCTCGGCGGCCGTGGCGCTCTTCGCGCGGACCTGGATCATCCCCGCTCCCCCTGCCGCGGCCGCCGCGGCAGCCTCCACCGTGCGGCGCCCCGTCCCCGAGGTCACCAGATAGCAGCGCAGATCCAGGGTCATCGTCCCACCTCGTCCAGTGCGTCCAGCAGATGCATGCGGAAGGAGCCGGGCCGGGTGGAACGGCGCGCGGCCGCCTCCCCCGCCAGGCTCATCCAGGTCGTCGCGGCGAGCGCGGCGGTGAAGTCGTCGGACTCGACGGCCCGGCAGGCCGCGGTGAGCGCCGCGAGCAGGCAGCCGGTCCCGGTGACGCGGGCCAGTAGCGCCGTGCCCCGCTCCACCTGTGCGCGGCGCGTGCTCGAGAGCACCAGGTCGATCGGGCCGGAGACCGCGACGGCGCCGCCGGTGCGGGCCGCGATCCGCTGCGCCGCGTGCTCGGCGTGCTCGGGCACCGCCCGGGAGTCCGCGCCGCGTCCCCCGCGCCCTTCCCCTGCCAGTGCGAGCACCTCGGAGGCGTTGCCTCGCACCACGTCGGGCCGCGAGTCGAGCAGGGTGCGCGCCAAGGGGGTGCGCACCGGTGCGATCCCGATCGCGGTCGGGTCGAGCACCCAGGGCCGGGCATCGCGGACGGCGACGGCGACAGTCGCCGGGATGCCGGCGATCGCGTCGGTGCTGAGGGTTCCGAGGTTGATCACGAGCGCGTCGGCCAGCGTCGTGAGGGTGGGGGCCTCCTCGAGGGTCTCGGTCATCATCGGGCGCGCGCCGGCGGCGAGCAGCCCGTCGGCGACCAGGCCCATGGAGACGGTCGCGGTGAGGCAGTGCACCAGCGGCTGCTGCCGGCGGACGCCCTGCAGCACGTGCACCGCCGGGTCGAGATCCGGATCCGTCGGGCTCATCGTGCTCCCTCCATCGGCTGCTCCGCCGCGTGCTCCCGGACCCCTTCGGCGACGGTGTCGATGTCCGCCTCGATGTCGCGCGGGGTGAGTCGGGGGCCGAGCACGGCACCCAGCACCAGCAGTCCGCCGCCGAGCCCGATCAGCGCCATCACCGAGCCGTTGCGCCCCAGGAGCGCCTCGAGCCAGGGCAGGTAGAAGGGGTACAGCGCAGGCAGCACGAGGGAGAGGCTGTATCCCATGCCGTACCCGGTCGAGCGCACCTCGGTCGGGAACCGCTCGGACAGGTATGCGGAGACCGGGCCGTAGGCGGAGACCGTCAGGACCTGCAGCGCGGCTGCGCACAGCGCCTCCCGGCCGAAGGATTGAGAGGTGATCGCCAGCCACCACAGGCCCGGACCGACCACCGCGGCGGTCGTCCCCCAGGCGATGAACAGCGTGCGCCGGCCGGTCCGGGTCGAGAGGTGACCCGCGCCCGCCATGACGACGGCCTGGGCGATCGAGGCGATCCCGATGGCCAGGGAGACGCCGGTGGCGGGCAGCCCGGTGTCGGTGGCCAGGCGGCTGGTCAGCAGCAGCACGGTGGTGTTCGTCAGCAGCCACAGCCCGGACATCAGGACGAACACCTGCCAGAAGGCGGAGGCCCAGCGGCCGGTGAGCAGGTCTCGCAGGCCCGCTCGCGGTCGCGTGGACGCGGTGCGTGCCCGGCGATGGAAGACGGGGGCGTCGGCGACCTGGCGGCTGTAGTAGATGAGCATCCCGATCGAGGCGAGCGCTCCGAGCACGAACAGCAGTCGCCAGCCCCACTCGGCGTAGGCGCCCGGGCCCAGCAGCATCAGCAGCATCGCCACCGAGAAGGCGATGCTGGCCTGGGCCCAGGGGGCCATCGAGAGGATCAGCCCGCTCATGAGTCCGCGCCGACGAGGTCGGGACCATTCCATGGCAAGCGGGATCGCCGCGGAGTACTCCCCTGCCACGAAGATCCCGCCGAGGAACCTGAGCACCAGGATCAGCGCGATCGTCCCCGTACCGAGGATCTGGTGGGTGGGCATCGCGGCGATCAGGAGGGCGCAGGCGGCGGTGCCGGCGATCGCGATCCGGGTGGTGCGGGTGCGCCCCAACCGGTCCGCGATGCGCCCGAACACGATGCCTCCGACGGGGCGGCCGAACAGCATCGCGACGACGATCAGGGCGCCTGTCGAGGCGGCGGCCGCGGGGCCGGCGAGCACCACCATCGCCGGGGCGAGGGCGGTCAGCGGCAGGAAGACGTGGATGTTGTCCACCCAGTTTCCGACGACGCCGGCACGCAGGGCCGCGCGGCCCTCCGGAGGAAGACTCTCGTCAGAGCTGGGGTCGGTGGGGCGAGCAGGGGTGAGGGCACGGTTCACAGCGCACCCTCCGAAGCGAACTCGCGATGCTCGACCTCGACCGGCACCGCCAGGCGGAGCGCCTGCTCGAAGAACTCCAGCTCGTGCCGGCACGCCCGGAGGTAGGCATCCACAGCGGCCGAGCGCGCCGTCGGGGAAGCGGCCGCCAGCTCTCGTTCGACCTGCTCGAGAGCTCCCTGCGTCGCGGTGACGAAGCGGGGATCCCGGTACGTCTCCAGCCAGTCGGCGTAGGGATGATCGCTCGGCACCGAGGGCAGCGTGGCGCCGGTCTGGGCGTAGAGCCAGTAGCACGGCAGCACGGCGGCGACTGTCACGGCACGCTCCTCGCCGAGGGCGGTCGCGCGCAGGAAGTCCGTGTATGCGCTGGTCACGGGGGATATCCCGATCTCCTGGTGCGCACCCAGCCGGCTACGGTGCAGCGCGGACTCGACGGTGAGACAGCTGGCCGCTCCGCTCGCCCAGAACACCTGGGCCGCAGGATCGGTGGAGGCGGCCGAGAGCGCCGCGAGCGCACGGGAGCAGCACCGCAGGTAGAGCGAGTCCTGCGCGAGGTAGAACGCGAAGGAGCTCGCCGGCAGGCTGCCGTCGACCAGCTGACGCACGAGGTCGGACTCCGCGATCTGTCGGGCGAGGGGTTCGCCGGCCCTCCACAGCGCCTGGGTCCATGGGCCGGCCGGCGCGATCGCGGGGTTGATCCGCTCCTGGGGCGGGAACGGTGCCGAGCGCCCTGCGGGGAGCTCGTCCGGGAACTCGAGGCTCGCCGGGACGGCATGCGGATCGATCCAGGGCGTCGATTCGCCGGCGGCCTGCAGGCGGCGCGAGCGGTGGGAGTGATCCACCGGGCCGTGGCCGGTCCCGACCCGCAGCGCCTCCCCATGGGCGATCGACTCGTGGAGCCACTGCGTGGACCAGGCCAGGGCCGAGTGCGGGGACTCGCCGGCACCCAGGCGGGTGGCCAGGGCCGCGGACAGGGAGCATCCCGTCCCATGGGTGCTGGTCGAGTTCAGGCGCGTGGAGGGGACCGCCAGGTGTGCGCCGTCGGGACCCACCCAGGTGTTCGTCACCATCGCGGATTCCAGGTGCCCGGTCTTGACCACCACGGCCACGCCCGTGTGCTCGGCCCATGCCTGCGCCTGCTCGAGCGCTGCCCGCTCGTTCGCAGCGCGCGGCTGTCCGGTCAGCCGGGCGAGCTCCTCGATGTTCGGGGTCACCACTGTCGCGCGAGCGCAGAAGGCGATCATCGCCTGCTGCGCATCTGCTTCCAGGAGGCTGTCACCGCTGGTCGCGACCATCACCGGGTCGACCACGAGGATCTTCGGCGGGTTCTCCTCGAGCCATGCGGAGACGGTCCTGATCAGCTCCGCGGTGGCGAGCATGCCGGTCTTGACCGCATCGATCTCGACGTCATCGCCGACTGCGCGCAGCTGCTGGGCGAGGAACGCAGCGGGCGGCACGTGGATGTCGCGCACCCCGCGCGTGTTCTGGGCGACCAGGGCGGTGACGGCGCTCATGCCGTACCCGCCTGCTGCGGTGATGGATTTGAGGTCCGCGGCGGTGCCGGCTCCCCCGGAGGGGTCCGTGCCGGCGATCGACAGCACTCGCGGAATTCGGGCAGGCTACGACGGAGCCACTGGGGACATCCCTTCGCTAGTACGAACTAGATCAGGTTCCACGGGTGTGATCTCAGCGTCGTGCGACGCACCCCGTGTCCGCCGCCGAGTATAGACACAGCCCTCGGCGCGCTCCTCGCCCCCTCCCAGGGGCCGATACCTCAGCCCATCGCGGCTCGCGCCTCCTGCTGCGCCTCCGGCAGCGCCTCCTGCGCGGTGGTCTCCCCGCGGAACACACCGGCGATGCGCTGCAGCGCGGTGCCGGTGGCGATCGCGGAGCGGTCCCCCGTCCCGGGCCTTGCCGCCTGTTCGGGGACCTCGATCGCGGAGACGTCGACCTCGGCGTCCGCCCAGCTCTCGACCCATTCCTCCCGCAGCTCCCTGTGCGCGGGGATGCCCAGTCGGTTCTGGGCCAAGGAGCGCTGGCCGTCGGCGTCGCCGAGCCATCGCAGCAGCTCTGCGACCGCCTCGGTCCGGTCCTCGTCCTGCGGCTCGACCCCGACCGCGGCGATCGCGTGGACGAGCGGATGCGCTCCCTCATGGCCTGCGACGACCGGGTGGATGCCCCATTCGAAGTCCTCGCCGATCCCTTCGGCCAGGGCGTGCAGGTCGTAGGTGCCGGTCTGGAGGAGCCCGAGCTTGCCCTGGACGAACAGGTTCCTGCACAGCGCGGGGTCGGAGACGGTCTCCTCGCCGGACGGCGCGAGGTGGTCGGCGGCGAGGTCGGCGAGGTACTGGACGGCGGCGATCCCCTCCTCCGAGGCGAACGTCATCGTCCCCTCGTCGTCCTGCCAGCGGCCGCCCTGCGCGGCGATGAAGGGGCCCAGCACCGCGGTGCGATCCGGATGGGCGCTGAAGCCGAACGTGGCCCGTGCCCCGGGGTCGAAGCCCTCCTGCCCCGGGTGGCGCCCCTCGCCGTCGACGGTGAGGGACCGGGCCAGGTCCCGCAGCGCATCCGAGGACGCCTCGGGGTCGAAGGTCAGGGCGGTCGCGTCGCCCTCGGCGGCGGCGACCAGGCCCTCGTGCGCGACCAGGATGCTCTGGTCCCAGATCTGCGGCACGCCCCACAGGCCGTCCTCGAGGCGGTAGAGGTCGGTCGCGACGTCCTCCCACCGGGAGGAGAGGTCCCCGACGATCTCGCCGACCTCGAGCAGCTGTCCGCCGGCATGTGCCTGCGCGAGGTTGGCGGTGTTCATCCACAGCACGTCGGGCAGGCTCTCCGCCGCGACGTCCAGCGGAAGCTGAGCCCAGTAATCGTCCCAGGTCAGCACCTCGAGCTCTACCTCCACTCCGGTGGAGGCGGTGAAGTCCGCGAGCGAGTCCTCGTACGCCGAGGCCGCGGCCTCGCTCCAGACCCTCATCCGGAGCTTGTCGCCCTCCTCGAGCTCGACGGGCCGGTCCCCAGAGCAGCCGGAGAGGGCTCCGACCCCGGCCACTCCCATCGCAGCGGTGGTGAGCAGGACCTGGCGGCGGGTCGGCACGGGGTCGGAGCCTTTCGGACGAGGTGCTGCGGGCCTCTCAGGCGGTGGTGACCAGCCCGAGCTCGGCACGGGAGGCCAGCACCGGATGCTGCGGGGTGACCCGCACGGTGCAGCCCACCTCGCCGGGAGCGGCGAGCGCGAAGCGAGCGGCCCAGCGACCGTCGTCCCCGCGCTGCAGCGGGATCAGCTGAGGCTCGATGATCTCACCCTCGGCATCGATCTGGCCGAGGACCGCCTCGATCAGCACATCCGTGTCGCGCAGGGTTCCCAGCTCGACATCCGCGACCAGGGTGACCTCGGCGCCGGTGGAGACCGTGGTCCCCTCGGTGCCGCGCAGGGTCACTCCGCTGACGCTGATCTGCGGCCAGGCCTCCTGCACGCCGGCCTTCCATGCGGTGAACTGCTCGGCGAGCACCGGGTCGGTGGTGAAGGCGGAGGCGGCGCCGGCGGCGGGCAGGTACAGCTCGGTGACGTAGTCGCGGACCATCCGCGCGGCGGTGATCTGCGGTGCCACGGTGACCAGCGAGGAGCGGACCCTGGTCATCCAGCCGTGCTGCATGCCGCGCGCGTCCCGCTCATAGAACAGCGGGACGATCGACTGCTCGAGGATCTCGTAGAGGGCCTCGGCCTCGATCCGGTCGCGCCGGTGCTGGTCCTCGACCTGGGCGGTGGGGATGGTCCAGCCGGCGGCGTCATCCTTCATCTCGTCCCACCAGCCGTCGGAGACGGAGAAGGTGAGCCCGCCGTTGAGGACGGCCTTCATGCCGGACGTGCCGGAGGCCTCCTCGGGACGGATCGGGTTGTTCAGCCACACGTCGGAGCCGGCGATCAGCACCGAGGCCATGCGGATGTCGTAGTCGGGCAGGAACGCGATCCGATGGCGCACGCCGTGGTCGTCGGCGAACTGCACCAGCTGCTGGAGGAACTCCTTGCCGGGACGGTCGGCGGGGTGGGACTTGCCGGCCACCACGATCTGGACCGGACGCTCCTCGTCCAGCAGGAGCCGCCTGAACCGCTCGGGATCCGAGAGCATCAGCGTCAGTCGCTTGTACGTGGAGACCCGACGGGCGAAGCCGATGGTCAGCGCATTGGGGTCGAGGATGTGATCGGTCCAGGCCAGCTCGGCCTCATCGGCTCCGCGGCGCAGCCACGACTGCTTGACGTGCGCACGGGCCATGTCCACGAGATCGGAGCGCAGCAGGTCGCGGGCCCGGGTGAGCTCGTGATCGGTGAGGGTGGACAGCGCGCTCCAGTCGCTGAGCGAGGAGATGTCCACATCACCCAGCGCCTTCTTGAACAGGTCGTCCATGTGCGGCGAGGTCCAGGTGCGGCGGTGCACACCGTTGGTGACCGAGCCGATCGGCACCTCGGGCACATCGAAGCCCGGGTAGAGATCCTGGAACATCGCGCGGGAGACGGCGCCGTGGAGCCGTGCCACACCGTTGGAGCGCTGAGCGATGCGGAAGCCGAGCTGGGCCATGTTGAAGATGTCCCCGCCCTCCTCGATGCCGAGCGCGAGGGCGGCCTCGACGGGCAGCGAGGGGATCAGGCGCGACAGGCCGGTCTCGTCGGCGTCGAGGTATCCGCGCAGCTGGGAGGCGTCGAAGCGGTCGATACCGGCCGGCACGGGGGTGTGAGTGGTGAACACGGTGCCGGCACGCACCTCGGCGACGGCCTCGGCGAAGCCGGCGCCGGCCTCGATCCGTCGGCCCACGCGCTCGAGCCCCGAGAAGCCTGCATGACCCTCGTTGAGGTGGAACACGGTCGGTGCCGGGGCGCCGGTGACCTCCGCGTACGCTTCGACGGCGCGGACGCCGCCGATGCCCAGCACGATCTCCTGGACGATGCGGTGCTCGTGGTCGCCGCCGTAGAGGCGGTCGGTGATCTGGCGGGCTCCCTCATCGTTGCCCTCGACGTCGGTGTCGAGCAGCAGCAGCGGGACGCGCCCCACCTGAGCCTTCCACAGCGCGATGGCGACCTCGCGGCCGCCGGGCAGCGTCACCGAGACGCTCAGCTGCGCACCGTCGGTGCCGAGCACGGGCTCGATGGGAAGCTGCGCGGGATCGTTGTGGCGGTAGTCCTCCTGCTGCCAGCCGCTGCGGTCGAGCGACTGCGAGAAGTAGCCCCACTGGTACAGCAGTCCGATGCCCACCAGCGGCACGCCGAGGTCCGACGCGGACTTGAGGTGGTCACCGGCCAGGATGCCGAGGCCGCCGGAGTAGATAGGCAGGGTCGGGGAGATCCCGAACTCCATCGAGAAGTAGGCGATGGAGGAGCCCTCGCCGCTGCCCTGGGCTCCGGGGACGGTGCGCTGGAACCAGCGGCCGGAGTCCAGGTAGGTGCGCAGGTCGCCCACCTCGGAGCGCATCTGCGCGAGGAAGGCCTCGTCGCGGGCGGCCTCGGCGAGACGCCCGGCGGGGACCTGCGAGAGCATCGCGAAGGGGTTCTCCCCGCTGTCCTCGAAGACCTGCGGGTCGAGGGAGCGGAACAGGTCGACCGTCTGCCGACGCCAGGTCCATCGCAGGTTCAGCGCGAGGTCGCGCAGAGGCTGGAGCGGGCCGGGGAGGTCGGAGGAGACGGTGATCCTCGAGATCGGCTTCATAGCCCCACGGTACGTGAGGACGCCGGCCTGTCCTGCCCGTCCCCTGCGTCCGTTCACCCGGCGTTCGGCGCCGGTTCCTCACGGCGCCACCTGGAACGATACGCGGTCGAGAGCCTCTTCGGCGTCGACAGCAGGAGATGCACGAGAGCTCCTTGCACGACCCTTCTGCGGTCGGCGGAGGTGGCAATGCGCTCCTGGGTCCACATCGCCTCCTGCACGGCACCGCTGCCTGCGACAATGGTGCGGCACCGCAGGGGACGGTGCCCACCGACAGAGCTGAACGCACGGAGGCGCCCGATGGGGAGCGATGCACGGACCGGGGAGCTGCCCGCGATCCCGGAGGACACGGTCGATCTCGGAGAGCGCCTCGATCCCGTACGGACGCTGCTGCGGCGCACCGCCGCCACGGACCAGCGAGCCGCCGCCGCGCTGGTGGACGTGCTCGGCCCCCGCATCCACGGGCTCGCCGTCCACGTGATCGGCTCCTCGGCGCGGGCGGAGAAGCTCACCGTGTCCGTGCTGCGCTCCTGCCTCCGCGACGCGGCCGATCTCGCGGCGAGCGGGCTTCCCGGCGAGGCCGCCGTCCTGGACCGTGCCCGGCGCGCAATCGTGGCCACGGACCCCAGCGGGGACGTGCGCTCCCTGGTCGCCCCGGATCTCGTCGATGACCGCACCCGGGACCGGCGCGAGGTCGATGTGCTGCGGGTGCTGCTGGATCTCCCGGCCACCCAGCGGGCACTGGTCGAGTCCGCGGCGCAGGGCCGCTTCCCCTACGCGGGCCTGGAGCGGCAGCAGAACGCCGTGCTGCTCTCCCGCGTGCTCGACCGCCTGATCCCCTTCGGCGGCCCGGAGGACGCGGAGACCAGGGCGCTCGCATCCCTCGACGCCCTGGCTCTGGCCGATTCCGGCGAGAGGCTGCGACTGCGCGAGCTGACCCGCCTGCCCGAGACGGCGAGCATCCACCGTCACGCGATCGAGGCCGCGGCCCGACTCGCCCTGCTCACCGCCTCCCCGCCCTCGCGCGATCTGCACGTCCGGGTTCTCGAAGGATTCCGACCGCGTGCCACCGCACCGGTCGCTCCCCGTCGTCCGGCCGCGCACGGCGAGACCGAGCCCGCCTACCGCGGCGACTACGCCACACCCGTGCTCGGGACCGATTCACAGCGCAGGATGGTCGGCCCGCCGGCTGTCGCAGGCGGTATCCACAGCAGCGCCGCCGATCCGTCGGCCGGCTCCCCGATGACGCCGAGCTCCGCGGCAGCCCCTCCTCCCCACGCTCCCGACGATGCCCTCTCCCCCGCCTTCGCCTTCAGCGCCACGGATGAGAAGCAGCGCTCCCGCCGCGATCGGCGGCGCGAGAGGCGCCGCGCGACACAGCAGCGACCGCGGGGCGTGCCGTGGTTCTCGCGTTCCCTCGCGGTCGTGGCGGTGATCGCGGCACTCGTGCTCGCAGGGCTGCTGTGGGACACCCATCGCCAGCTCGAGGACTCCGAGGAGTTCGCCGGCACGTGGGCGGAGCACACCATGACCTCCGGGGCGCTCCTGGTCCCGGGGATCAGCGACAACGGCACCTGGCAGGCCGTGATCACCGACGACGGCATCGCGCTGCGCGCCGAGGGCGTACGGGGCTGGAAGGGCGAGGTGCTCGAGCTGTGGGGTGAGAGGGACGGGGTGCACAGCAGCCTCGGAGTGCTCGAGATCTCCTCCGACGGCCTCATCGAGTTCACCACCTCGCAGAGCGCCCAGCGTCTCGTCGTCACCCGTGAGATGGCGCCGGGCAACGAGTCCGGCACTCCGTCCCCGCACGTGGTCGCGAACCTGGACCCGGCGATGACCGCAGGCGCAGGCGGCTGAGCGGCTCGCCCCGGCACGGCACATCACAGAACGCCCCCGCCCTGCTCGCCGATGCGAGCGGGGCAGGGGCGTTCCTCCGCGGCGAGGGTCAGTCGCGGGTGAGGCGACGGTAGGTCACGCGGTGCGGGCGCGCGGCGTCCTCCCCCAGACGCTCCACCTTGTTCGCCTGGTAGGACTCGAAGTTGCCCTCGAACCAGTACCAGTTCGCCGGGTTCTCCTCGGTGCCCTCGTAGGCGAGGATGTGGGTCGCCACGCGGTCCAGGAACCAGCGGTCGTGGGAGACGACCACGGCACAGCCGGGGAACTCCAACAGTGCGTTCTCGAGCGAACCGAGGGTCTGCACGTCCAGGTCGTTGGTGGGCTCATCGAGCAGCAGCACGTTGCCGCCCTGCTTGAGGGTCAGCGCCAGGTTCAGACGGTTGCGCTCGCCGCCGGAGAGCACGCCGGCCTTCTTCTGCTGGTCCGGCCCCTTGAAGCCGAACTGCGAGACGTAGGCGCGCGAGGGGATCTCGACCTTGCCGACCTGGATGAAGTCGAGACCGTCGGAGACGACCTCCCACAGGTTCTTCTCCGGGTCGATGTTCTCCCGGTTCTGATCGACGTAGCTGATCTTCACGCTCTGGCCGACCTTCAGGTCGCCGCCGTCGAGCGGCTCGAGGCCGACGATCGTCTTGAACAGCGTGGTCTTGCCGACGCCGTTCGGGCCGATGACGCCCACGATGCCGTTCGGAGGCAGGGAGAAGGAGAGCCCGTCGATGAGCATCCGCTCGCCGAAGCCCTTCTGCAGATCCTTCGCCTCGATCACCTGGTTGCCCAGGCGCGGGCCCGGCGGGATGGTGATCTCCTCGAAGTCGAGCTTGCGGGTCTTCTCGGCCTCCGCCGCCATCTCCTCGTAGCGGGCCAGCCGCGACTTGGACTTCGCCTGGCGGCCCTTGGCGTTCGAGCGCACCCACTCCAGCTCCTCCTTGAGGCGCTTGGCGAGCTTCTGGTCCTTCTTGCCCTGGACCTGCAGGCGCTGCTCCTTCTTCTCCAGGTAGGTGGAGTAGTTGCCCTCGTAGGGGTAGAGGTGGCCGCGGTCGACCTCGGCGATCCACTGGGCCACGTGGTCCAGGAAGTACCGGTCGTGGGTGACGGCGATGACGGCGCCCTCGTACTGCTGGAGGTGCTGCTCGAGCCAGAGCACGCTCTCGGCGTCGAGGTGGTTGGTGGGCTCGTCCAGCAGCAGCAGATCCGGCTTCTCCAGCAGCAGCTTGCACAGCGCGACGCGGCGGCGCTCACCGCCGGAGAGGTGGGTGACGGGCTCGTCGCCGGGCGGGCAGCGCAGCGCGTCCATCGCCTGCTCCAGCTGGGAGTCGAGGTCCCAGCCGTTCGCGGCGTCGATGTCGGTCTGCAGGGTGCCCATCTCCGCCATCAGCGCGTCGAAGTCGGCGTCGGGCTCGGCCATCTCCTCGCCGATCGCGTTGAAGCGCTGGACCTTCTTGAAGAGCTCGCCCATGCCCTCCTGGACGTTCTCCAGGACGGTCTTGGACTCGTCCAGCGGCGGCTCCTGCAGCAGGATGCCCACGCTGTAGCCGGGGCTGAGGCGTGCCTCGCCGTTGGACGGCTGGTCGAGCCCCGCCATGATCTTGAGGATGGTCGACTTGCCGGCGCCGTTGGGGCCGACCATGCCGATCTTCGCGCCCGGGTAGAAGCTCATGGAGACGTCATCGAGGATGACCTTGTCGCCCACGGCCTTGCGGGCCTTGTGCATGGTGTAGATGAATTCTGCCAACTCGTGTTCCTGTTCGGAGAAGGTGGTCGGGGGATGTCCTCGGCGCGCCATGACCGGCGCCGCGCGAGGGACGTCGCACTGTCCGACTGTACCCGGTGGGGCGCTTCGGACCAGCGGTCAGCCGAGAGGGACCGACCGCGCTGCGAGCACACGGCGCGCGATGTCCGCGCCGTGCTCGGTCTGCTCGGCGCTCACGCCGTTGCGGGGCCAGTGATGGGCGTCGATGCCCAGCGCCCGGGCCGCCTCGACGTTGTCCTCGCGGTCGTCGAAGAAGATCACCGCGGAGGGGATGGACACTCCGCCGGTCTCGTGGGAGAGGGCCTCGAGCAGCACCTCGTAGATCTCCGCCTCCGGTTTGACCGCCCGCTCCTCGCCGGAGATGACGGCGAAGGAGAACGCCTCGAACCAGTCGGCGCGGCGCACCGCCTCGCCGAAGGCCTCCGAGGCGTTGGACAGCAGCACCAGGCGCACGCCGTGTCGTGCGAGATCGTGGATCAGCTCACGGGAACGCGGATCCATCCGCAGGAAGTACCGGTCATCGGCGTTCTGCAGCTCGACGACCTCGTCCTCGGTGAGCTGCTCGACGCCGACGGACGCCGCGACCGCGCCCCAGTACTCGGCAGAGCTGGTCGCGCCCCGGTCGTAGGCGTCCCGTTCATGCCACAGCGCCCGGCCGAGCACCTCGGCGTCCCCGCCGAGCAGCTCGTGGACGTCCGGCACCGGGTCGTGGCCCGCGCTCAGCACTCCCCCGTAGTCGAAGACCACGGTCGGCTTCGGCGGTGTGCGGCGGCGGTTGCGCTTGCTCATCGTGCTGTCACGTCCTCACAGGTGGGCAGGCCCTCGGCGCTGCCTGTCTCGGCGATGGTCTCGGTCGCGGTCAGCGCCTCGTCGAAGTCCGCGACGGCCACGACCTCGAGCCCATCGGGCTCGTGTCCGACGACCTGGTCGCAGTTGGCGTTCGGGGCGAGGAAGAAGTCCGCGTCGGACTCGACCGCACCGGTCATCTTCTGGCGCACCCCGCCGATCGGTCCGACGCTGCCGTCGAGAGCGATGGTGCCGGTGCCGGCGACCCGGTGCCCGCCGGTCAGCGCGCCGGGGGTGAGCTGGTCGTAGACGGACAGGGAGAAGATCATGCCGGCGCTGGGGCCTCCGATGTCCCCCACCGCGATCTGCACATCCATCGGGAACTCGTAGCCTGCCGAGAGCACCACGCCCATCCGCGCGAGGCCGTCCTCCTTCTCCGTGGGGACCTCGAGATCCTTCTGCACACCGTCGCGCCGCACCGTCATCTGCACGTCCTGCCCCTCGGGGGTGGCGCGGATCAGCTCGCGGACGTCCTCGACGCCGGTGGCGGTCTCTCCGGCGACGGAGACGATCACGTCCCCTCCCTCGAGCGTGCCGTCGGCCGGGGCGCCCTCCTCGACGCCGGCGATCATGACCACGGGCTCGTACTCGAGGTCGAGCTCGTCCAACGCCACGGCGACCGCTCCCTGCTGGGAGGTGCTCATCGAGGCGACGTTCTCGAGCGCGGTCTGCTCACGCGTCTGACCCTCGGGGAAGACGGCCTCGCGGGGCAGCACGCGCTTCGTGCGATCGAACCAGGAGGCGGCGACCTCGACCGGGGTGACCCGGTAGCCGGGGCCGCCGTCGACGGAGACCGTGGTCATCATCAGCGCGCCGTCGGTGGGATGCGTCTCGGCGCCGTCGATGACCAGTATCTGCTCCTCCTCGTACTCGCCGAGCACGTCGATCGCCGGGCCGGGCCGCTCGATGACATACGGCACGGGCATCAGCGAACCGCCCAGGATCAGCACGCACAGCAGCACCAGCGACCCCAGGGCCAGCCCGGGGCGGGCGAGCTGCGCGTCATCGATCGAACGGGCGATGAGCGCCCGCGCCCTGCGGGCGCGGGAGGGGCGCGTGGGCTCTTCTGTCACCCCGACATTGTGCCCCACCGGCCCGTGAGGCCCAGGATCCTGCACGCGTGCCTCGCAGCACGTCCCCATGTGGTGGTCGGTACGCTGGTGCCGTCCCACATGCTGCTGGAGGTGGCCATGAACGATGCCCCGATCCCGGGTGGACCCGGAGACATGGACGACGAGGCGCTCAAGCGCTTCCTGAAGGAGACCTTCGGGGATGCCCTCCCCGAGGGTGCCCTGGACGGACTGGACCTGTCGGCGCTCGCGCAGCAGGCGAACCTGCCGCAGGATCCGGCTCAGCTGCGGGCGGCCGCCGCCCAGATGCAGCACATGTTCGCCGCGCAGGGCGATGACCCGGTGAACTGGCAGATGGCCGAGGACATCGCGCGGCGCACCGCCGCGGGCCAGGCCGGGATCCCCGGCTCGGAGACGCCCACGGGAACGCCCGGCGATCCCGCGCCGAGCGAGTCCTCCGCCACTGAGCTGCGGCAGGCCGCGCAGGTGGCCCGGCTCTGGCTGGACCCCGTCATCGCGATCGACGTGCCGGCCACGGAGCTCGGCGTCTACAGCCGCGGCACCTGGCTGCACCGCACCCTGCCGCGCTGGAAGCCGATCGTCGAACCGGTCGCGAAGTACATGTCCGGCGCGATCGGCGAGGCGATCGCGGCACAGCTGGGTCAGATGGGCGAGATGGGTGCGGGCATGCAGATGCCCGGCGGCGATCCCGCCGCGATGATGGAACGCATGGGCGGGACGATGTTCGGCGTCCAGTTCGGGCACGCCATCGGCTCCCTGGCCCGCGAGGCCGCGGGCACCACGGATCTGGGTCTGCCGCTGGGGCGGGAGGCGGAGCCGGCGATGGTCGCCGCGAACGTCGACGACCTGATCGCCGCGCACTCCCTGGACCCGGGCGCCGCGCGGATCTTCCTGGCCGCCCGCGAGATCGCGCACACGGCGCTGTTCACCGCCGCGCCGTGGCTGGGCAGGGCGCTCTTCTCCGCGATCGAGGACTACTCGCGCGGCATCACCCTGGACCTCGATGCGCTGGACGAGATGGTGCGGGACCTGGACCTGTCCGACCCCGAGGCGATGCAGGCCAAGCGCCCCGAGGACATGTTCGTCTTCACCCGCCGCGCCTCGCAGGAGCGGGCGCTCGAGGAGCTGGCCACCACGCTGGCCCTCATCGAGGCCTGGGTGGATCATGTGACCACGCAGGCGCTCGACGGCAAGCTGCCGGATCTCGAGGCCATGCGCGAGGTGCTGCGGCGCCGCCGCGCCGCGGGCGGCCCCGCCGAGCAGATGCTGTCCCGGACCGTCGGCATCGAGCTGCGTCCGCGGCGCGTGCGCGAGGCCCTGTCGTGGTGGGAGAGCGTGCTGGACACCGAGGGCACCTCCGGGCGCGAGGCGAAGTGGGATCATCCGGACCTGCTCCCCACGGCCGAGGTGCTCTCCGGCCGTCCGCAGGCGCCCCAGCCGGCGGCATCCGACGAAGAGGCCGAGAGCCTGGCCCAGGTCTCCCTGCCCGAGGACTTCGATGCGGAGCTGGAGAAGCTCCTCGCCGGCGACGGCCAGGAGCAGGCTCCGCGGGAGGATGAGCAGGGCGGGCTGCGGCGTCCCGACGCAGACGGCGACGACAACGGCGCGGAGGGCGACAGCGGCGAGGACCCCTCCGACGGCGACGATGGGCGCTGACCTTCCCGGCCAGGTTCCCGCGGGGTTGTCTCCCGCCCTCGCGGAGCTCGAGCGGGCGGGTTCCGCGGTGTCCGCACCCGGCCTGGCGCGCGAGTACCGCGAGCTGTTGGAGCGCAGCCCCCGGGCGCTGTACCGCGACGGCGGGCCGCGCCACCTCACCGCGAGCGCGATCGTGATCGATGCGCCGGGCGACCATGTCGCGCTGGTCTGGCATCGCAAGGGACGCTTCTGGGTGCAGCCCGGTGGCCATCTCGAGCACGGCGAGACGGACCTCGAACACGCCGCGCGGCGCGAGGTGGCGGAGGAGATCGGCCTCGACGAGCTCGAGACGGTGGGGCCCGGGCCCGCGGTGCTGCACCGTCATCGCCTCGATGCGGCGTTCGGTGCGTGCGCGGAGCACTGGGACGTGCAGTACCTGTTCCGGGCCACCGCGCCGGCCGCAGAGCTCCCCCTCATCGTGAGCGAGGAGTCCGATGAGGTCTGCTGGGCACCGTGGCCGCTGCAGGGCACGGGCCCTGCCCGCAGCACCTCCGCACTGCCCGAAGGCACGGTCGCGGACCTGGCGGGCACGCTCGAGGCGCTCGCGCCCTATCTCGCGTGCTGGAGCGTCGATTCCGGCCCCTGCTGACCGATCACACCCTCCTCCTCGGGAGGAAGGTTCTTCGCCCAGGAGACGCCGTCGAGGAACCCCTGGGCCTTCTCGGCCTGGGGGTACCTCGCCATCAGCGCCTTGAACTCCGGTCCGTGCCCCGGCACGAGCAGGTGCACCAGCTCGTGCATCATCACCGAGCGCACCACGTAGTCGGGCATTCCCTGCAGCTGATGGGACAGCCGGATGGTGCCGTCCGTGGGGGTGCACGACCCCCAGCGCTGGTTCTGTCGCGTGGACCAGGTCACGGACGTCGGCTGCGCCCGGCCGTCGAGATGGGTCTCGCTGACCTGCTTCGCCATCTCGAGCAGGGAGGCGTCGCTGCGCCGCGCAGGGGCTCGCTTCGCCTCCTTGGCGCGCAGCTGATCGACCATCTTCGTCACCCACTGCTTCTCCTGACGGGCGCTGAAGGTCGCCGGGATGGAGATCAGCAGATCGCCCTCGCGCCGGGTGATGGAGACGGTGCGGCGACGCCGCGCGCTGCGGCGGACGAGCACGCGCTCCCCGTGGGGGCCGGTGACGCGCTCATGGAGGACGAGATCACTCATGTGTCACAGCCTGGCACGTCTGTGGGGCAAGAAAAGTTCGTCCACAACTGTGCACTGCCGAAGGGCCGGTCAGAGCGTTGTGAACAGCGAGGATGTCTGTTCCTCCACAGCCTCCCCACCGGAGTCGACAATCTGTCCACAGCAGAAGCCGAGTTGTCCACAGTCGGTCCCCGGCCGTCCTTTGACCCGCCCGGTGCGCAGGCGCTAAGTTTCCCTCCACGTGGGACCCCGGGATAACTAGCAGGACGCACACGGGGAAGGTGCGCGTGGTGCTGAGCGCCCCCGGGGTCCCACGGCCCTCCAAGGCCTCACGCCGCCTTCGGGGCCTCCGATGTCGGCTCGTCGTGCGCACTTCCTCAGCTCCTCGCAGAGCTCCCCTGACCCGAAGCGCGCGACGGGCCGCCCCGATCGGGCCACTGACCACACCCCCTGATTCGTTCGGTGCCAGCCCGCGCCGTTACAGTGGATCCGGTCCGGACCTCGCGGCGCCAGCCGCGCACCCGGGACGTACATCAATGACAAGCAACGAGGAGCGGATATGGCCGACGAGACCTATGCCGGAGAGTTCTACTGCGTCAAGTGCCGTGAGAAGCGGGAGGCCGAGGGCAACGTCGTCGTCTCCAACGGCCGCCGCATGGCCAAGGCCGTGTGCCCGGAGTGCGGTACCAAGCTGAACCGGATCCTCGGCAAGGCCTGAGCTAAGCACGAGCGGCCGGGGATCAGGCGATCTGATCCACGTACTGCCACGAGGGGCGGGG
>JAAZLF010000316.1 GCA_012799425.1 Actinomycetales bacterium
ATCGGCCGCAACTTTCTGCGCGCCGCGCTCGAGCAGAAGGCTGACATCCAGATCGTCGGTGTGAATGACCTCACCGATAACGCCACGCTCGCGAACCTCATCAAGTACGACTCGATCGGCGGCGTCCTGCCCGTCGAGGTCTCGCACGACGACGACTCGATCACCGTCGGCGAGACCACCTTCAAGGCGTACGCCGAGCGCGACCCGAAGAACATCCCGTGGGGCGAGATCGGCGCGGACGTCGTCATCGAGTCCACCGGCATCTTCACCGATGCCGAGAAGGCCAAGGCCCACATCGAGGCCGGCGCCAAGAAGGTCATCATCTCCGCTCCGGCGAAGAACGAGGACGCGACCTTCGTGATCGGTGTCAACGAGGGCGATTACGATCCCGCCGCTCACCACATCATCTCGAACGCCTCCTGCACCACCAACAGCCTCGCCCCCGTGGCGAAGGTGCTGAACGACGAGTTCGGCATCGTCAAGGGCCTGATGACCACCATCCACGCCTACACCTCCGACCAGGTGCTGCAGGATGGCCCCCACAGCGACCCGCGCCGTGCACGCGCCGCCGCGCTGAACATCATCCCGACCACCACCGGTGCGGCCAAGGCCGTGGCGCTGGTGCTCCCGGAGCTCAAGGGCAAGCTCGACGGCTACTCGCTGCGCGTCCCGGTCCCCACCGGCTCGATCACCGACCTCGTCTTCGAGGCCTCCCGCGAGGTCACCGCCGAGGAGGTCAACGCGGCGCTGAAGAAGGCCGCCGAGGGCCCCCTCAAGGGCGTTCTGCGCTACACCGAGGACCCGATCGTGTCCAAGGACATCGAGGGCGATCCGCACTCCTCGATCGTCGACGGGCAGCTGACCAAGGTCAACGGCAACATGGTGAAGATCTTCACCTGGTACGACAACGAGTGGGGCTTCTCCAACCGCCTCGTCGAGCTCTCGCAGCTCGCCGGCAAGTCCCTCTGATCCCCCGGTCGTCGCAGGACGACCAGGATCGCCCCGGAGCCCGCCGGTCACCACCCCGAGGGGTCGGTGCCGGTGGGCTCCGGTCGTCCAGAGAGTCAGCGCCGCATGCGGTGCGACCACCAGACCATGAAGGAGCACCACAGTGCTGAAGACCATCGACTCGCTCGGAGAGCTGCGCGGCAAGCGCGTGCTCGTCCGTGCTGATCTGAACGTCCCGCTGGATGGCACCACGATCACCGACGACGGCCGCATCCGCGCCGCCCTGCCCACCCTGACCCGGCTGGTCGAGGCCGGTGCGCGCGTCGCCGTGATCTCCCACCTCGGCCGCCCCAAGGGCACCCCCGAGGAGAAGTACTCCCTGAAGCCTGTCGTCGGCCGCCTCGGCGAGCTGCTGGGCCAGGACGTCGCCTTCGCCACCGACACGGTGGGGGCCTCCGCCCAGGAGGCCGTCAACGGTCTCGCCGACGGCCAGGTCGCCGTGCTCGAGAATCTGCGTTTCAACGCGGGGGAGACGGCGAAGCAGGACCAGGAGCGTCTCGCCTTCGCCCGCGAGCTCGCCGCCCTGGGTGATGCCTTCGTCTCCGACGGCTTCGGTGTGGTCCATCGCAAGCAGGCCTCCGTCTACGAGCTCGCGACCCTGCTGCCGTCGGCTGCGGGAGAGCTGGTGCTCGGCGAGGTCGAGTCGCTGCGCAAGGTCACCGACTCCCCGGAGCGCCCCTTCGTGGTGGTCCTGGGCGGTGCGAAGATCGCGGACAAGCTCGGTGTCATCGACAGCCTGCTGGGCAAGGCCGACCGCATCCTGATCGGCGGCGGTATGGCGTACACCTTCCAGAAGGCGAAGGGCCTGGAGATCGGCCAGTCGCTGCTGGACGAGAGCAAGCTCGACGTGGTGCGCGAGTACATGCAGCGCGCCGAGGCGAGCGGCGTCGAGCTCGTGCTGCCTGTCGACACCGTGGTCGCTCCCGAATTCTCCGCCGATGCGCCGGCCACCGTCGTCGCGGTCGATCAGATGCCCGCCGACCAGGAGGGCATGGACATCGGCCCGGAGACCGCGAAGCTGTTCGGCGAGAAGATCGCCGATGCGGCGACCGTGTTCTGGAACGGGCCGATGGGCGTGTTCGAGTTCGAGAGCTTCGCTCGGGGCACCACGTCGGTCGCCGAGGACCTCTCTCAGGCCGAGGGGTACACGGTCGTCGGCGGTGGAGACTCCGCCGCCGCGGTGCGTACGCTCGGCTTCGACGAATCACTCTTCTCGCACATCTCGACCGGCGGTGGTGCGAGCCTCGAACTCATCGAGGGCAAGGAACTGCCGGGAATCTCGATCCTCGAGGAGGACGCCAAGTGACCACCCGTACCCCGCTGATGGCGGGCAACTGGAAGATGAATCTCGACTGGAAGCAGGGCCTGGCCCTGGTCGAGGAGCTCGGAGAGCAGCTCAAGGACGTCGACACCTCGCTGGTCGAGACCGTCGTGCTGCCCCCCTACGTCGATCTGCGCACCGTGCAGGTCGCTGTCGACTCGGGCAAGCTGCCCATCGCCTACGGCGCGCAGGACATCTCCGCGCACGAGTCCGGCGCGTACACCGGTGAGGTGTCGGGCCAGATGCTGAAGACCCTGGGCTGCAGCTACGTCGCGGTCGGCCACTCGGAGCGTCGCCAGTACCACGGCGAGGACGAGCAGGTCACCAGCGCGAAGGTGAAGGCGGCTTTCGCCGCCGACCTGACCCCGATCCTCTGCGTCGGGGAGCCGCTCGAGGAGCGCAAGGCCGGCACCCACGTCGCCTACACCCTCGCGCAGCTCCAGGGCGGCATCGACGGTCTCGACGCCGCACAGGCGAAGCAGATCGTCATCGCCTACGAGCCGGTCTGGGCGATCGGCACCGGCGAGGTCGCCAGCGCGGATGACGCCCAGGAGGTGTGCGCCGCGATCCGTGAGGCGCTGCGCACCGCTCATGGCGACGAGGTCGCCGACGCCGTCCGCGTCCTGTACGGCGGCAGCGTCAAGTCCTCGAACGTGGTCGAGCTGATGGGCAAGGCCGACGTCGACGGCGCACTCGTCGGCGGCGCCTCGCTCAAGGCCGAGGAGTTCGCGAAGATCGCGGGCTACCAGGGCTGACATAAGACTGCGGCGAGAGCCTCACCACGCGGGCCGGGTCCGGAAAGGATCCGGCCCGTGGCGTATGCTGTATCGGTCGTCCTGTCTCCGTGGAAGGTGTCTGCCCTCGTGGATCTGCCCCTGCTGAAGCTCGTCCTTCAGATCATGCTGGCCGTCCTCGGCCTGCTCACGATCATGCTCGTCCTGCTGCACAAGGGGCGCGGCGGCGGCCTGTCCGACATGTTCGGCGGCGGCGTCTCGTCCTCGGCCAGCGCCTCCGGTGTAGCGGAGCGCAACCTGAACCGGATCACCGTCGGAGCGGCGGTGGGCTGGGGGATGTGCGCCGTGGGCCTCGGCATCGTCGAGAAGTTCCTCTGAGACCTCGCGTGCTCTGAGCGCGCATAGAAGGGCCGGTCACCATTTCGGTGACCGGCCCTTCTGTTGTCTTCCGCTGTCTCAGCTCCCAGGCGGAGCGATCAGCCCGGCTGCTCGCCTGCGGCAGCGGCGTCGAGGAACCAGGTGGTCGACTCCAGTCCGCGCACGGCGGAGGCAGGGACCTCCCACGGGCTGATGCCCTCATGACCGTCGCGCACCGCGCCGGCCTTCTCCGCGCCGGCGACCAGCAGCGCCACATGGCGGGCGGAGTTGAGCACCGGCCAGGTCAGCGAGAT
>JAAZLF010000317.1 GCA_012799425.1 Actinomycetales bacterium
AGCGCAAGTTACCGACCACGGGACGAGCGAACAGCCCCCTGGGCCGGAGGACACCCCACGGGCCGAGCGGACAGCCCCCACTGCCGGGGAGGGGTACTCCGCCCGGACGAGGACGGGACCCCGAAGCCGAAGCCCGGGGTCCCGTGGTGGAGCAGCGCTCCAGTGACTCGATCAGCAGATCAGCAGATCAGCGGATGCCGAGCTGCGCGGTGCAGGACGGCCATGCGCCCCAGCCCTGAGCGGCCTGGGTCTTCTTCGCGATGGCGATCTGCTGCTCCCGGGTGGCCTGATCGGCGGTCGGCGCGTAGGTGCCGCCGCCGAATGCCTGCCAGGTCTGACGAGAGAACTGCAGGCCGCCGTGGTAGCCGTTGCCGGTGTTGATGGACCAGTTGCCGCCGGACTCGCACTGGGCAAGACGATCCCAGACGGAGCCGGAGGGTGCCGACGGGGCGGAGGCGCCCGTGTTGCCGGAGTTCGAGGAGGAGCTGCGCTCGGAGCTGCGGTTCGAGCTGGACTCGCTCGAGCGCTGCTCGGAGGAGGACTCCTCCGGCTCCGGCTCCGGGGCGGGCTTGGTGCCCTCGGCGACGACCTTGGTGGTGGGCTCGGAGACGACCTCCTCGGAGAGCACCTCGGTCTCGGTCACCTCGCCGTCCACCACGGT
Organism: Actinomycetales bacterium; assembly: GCA_012799425.1. Taxonomy (GTDB): domain Bacteria; phylum Actinomycetota; class Actinomycetes; order Actinomycetales; family Dermabacteraceae; genus Brachybacterium. The sequence continues at coordinate 662 of JAAZLF010000317.1, forward strand.
CTCGAGGACGACCTTCTCCTTGGAGCCGGCCTTGCCCTCGGTGGTGGTCTTGGTGGTGCCCTCGACCAGGTCGTCGTCCTCGACGGTCTCCGTCTCGAACGGGATCTCCTCGGTCTCGGTGCGCTCCTTCTCGCGGACGCGCTGCACCGTGTGGGTGGCGCCGTCCTCGAGCAGGGTGTCGCGCGGGACGTCAGCGGTATCGGTGTCCTCGATGTTGCCGAGCACCTTCTCCATCGCCTCGCCGACCGTCAGGGCGGTGACCTCGAAGGTGTCCTCGCCGTACTGGCCGGCGAAGGTGACGGTCTTGCGGGTGATGACCTCGACCTCGCCGTCGGCGGCGCTGAGCGACTCCTCCGGCTCGGGGGTGATGCGTGCGCCCTCGGCCTCGTACTCGGTCTCGGCGAGCACGTCGGCGACGGTGTCACCGGTGGTCAGCAGCTCCTGCTCGACGCCGTCGATGCTGACGGTGACAGGGGTGCGCTGGACGACCTGGATGTCCATGCCGTCGGTGACGGGCTCATCGACGCCCGGCGTGACCAGATCGGTGTCCTTGACCTCGATGCCCTCGGCGGCGAGCAGATCGCCGACGGTCGGCTGCGAGAAGGTGCGCACCGAGGACTCATCGCCGTACACGCTGATCTGGGCCTCGTTCGACATGGCGAACGCGGTGCCACCGCCGCCGACGGCGACCACGCACACGGTTGCGGCCGCGAGGATCCACGGGCTCTTCTTCACTGCTCCACCTGTTCCTTGCCGCGTGCATGCGGCGTTTCGTGTCGTTCCCTGAGCGTCGGGGCCCCGAGGGGCGGGGCCTGCAGCTCCGGCACGCGCGCGCACTCCGAGGAGGCGCCGCAGGAAAAGGTCGCGCGGGAACTGCCAGATGCCATGGTTTCTTGCTTCGCGCCCCGGCGTAAGGGGCCGGGCGAGAGTTTGAGGAACCCCCCAAGAGGTCTTTACCCTCCCGTGAACTTCGGCGTCTGCCACGTCACGAAACGGGGACCCGATGCGGCTGTGCACGCGAGCCGGCCCACAGTCCTGCGCCCCGTTCGCCTCCCCCACAGGGCTCCGGAGCCAGCACAACGCCGCGGGGCGGCCCCACCGAAGTGGGACCGCCCCGCGGGATGCGGCCGCTCCGCTCATCGCCCGTGGGCGGCGGAGCACACCATGTCAGCTTCTGCTCAGCGGCAGATCACCGGAAGTCCGTGCGGAACGGATCGGCGTAGTCGATGTCGTCGAGGTTGACCGCACCGGTCTGGCCGAAGCCGGAGAAGTCCAGCTCGTCATAGCCGGGCACCTGGTACATCTGCGCCTTGGCCTCATCGGTGGGCTCGACCGCGATGTGGCGGAACCGCGACAGACCCGTGCCGGCCGGGATGAGCTTACCGATGATGACGTTCTCCTTGAGCCCCATGAGCTGGTCGCTCTTGCGGTTCAGAGCGGCCTCGGTGAGCACGCGGGTGGTCTCCTGGAAGGAGGCCGCCGACAGCCACGACTCGGTCGCGAGCGAGGCCTTGGTGATGCCCATCAGCTCCGGACGACCCGAGGCCGGCTGACCGCCCTCGGAGAGCACCCGACGGTTCTCCCGCTCGAAGGTGACGCGCTCGGCGAAGTCGCCCGGCAGCAGGCCGGTGTCGCCGGATTCGATGACCGTCACGCGACGGAGCATCTGGCGCACGATGACCTCGATGTGCTTGGCGTGGATGTCCACGCCCTGGCTGATGTACACCTTCTGCACCTCGTCGACCAGGTGCTGCTGCACAGCACGCGGGCCGAGGATCCGCAGGACCTGCTTCGGGTCCACCGAGCCCTGGGTGAGCTGCTGGCCGACACCGATGGTGTCGCCGTCGGCGATCAGCAGGCTGACGCGCTTGGAGACGGTGTACGAGACCGGCTCCGAGCCATCGTCCGGCGTGACCGTGATGCGGCGCTGCTTGTCGTTCTCCTCGATCTCGGCGCGACCCGCGAACTCGGAGATCGGCGCGAAGCCTGCCGGGGTGCGGGCCTCGAACAGCTCCTGCACACGCGGAAGACCGTGCGTGATGTCGCCGTCCGCGCTGGCTACACCACCCGAGTGGAAGGTACGCATGGTCAGCTGGGTGCCGGGCTCACCGATCGACTGGGCCGCGACGATGCCGACGGCCTCGCCGATGTCGACCAGCTGGCCGGTCGCGAGCGACTTGCCGTAGCACTGAGCACAGGTGCCCACCGCCGAGTCACAGGTCAGCACGGAGCGGATCTTCGCCTCCCGCACGCCGGCCTCGACGAGCTGCTCGATGAGCACGTCACCGAGCTCGGTGCCCGCCGGAGCTGCCTCGGTGCCGTCGGCACCGATGGCCGCGGTGGCCAGCACCCGCCCGTACACCGTGGACTCGGCATGCTCGTGGCTGCGCAGCGCGCCGGCCTCCTCGACCGCGATCGGCAGGACCAGTCCCTTGGTGGTGCCGCAGTCGTCCTCGCGGACGATGACGTCCTGCGAGACATCCACCAGACGACGGGTCAGGTAGCCCGACTGAGCGGTCTTCAGCGCCGTGTCCGCCAGGCCCTTGCGGGAGCCGTGCGAGGCGATGAAGTACTCCAGGACCGAGAGCCCCTCCTTGTAGTTGGAGAGGATCGGACGCGGGATGATCTCACCCTTGGGGTTGTTCACCAGACCGCGCATACCGGCGATCTGACGCACCTGCATCCAGTTGCCTCGAGCGCCGGAGTCGACCATCCGGAAGATGGTGTTGGTCGACTCGAAGTTCGCACGCATCGCCTGATCGACCTCGTTGGTCGCCTCGGTCCAGATGTCGATGAGCTCCATGTTGCGCTCGTGCTCGGAGATCAGGCCCAGGTCGCGGTTCTCCTGGATCTGGGCGTTCTTCTCCTCGTACTTCGCGATGATCTCCGCCTTGTTCGGCGGGGTCACGACATCCGAGAGCGCGAAGGACGCGCCCGAACGAGTCGACCAGGTGAAGCCGTAGGCCTTGAGCGCATCGAGCGATGCGGCGACCTGGCCCTTGTCGTAGCGCTCGGCGAGAGCGTTGACGATGGTGCCCAGGCGCTTCTTGCCGACCTGGCCCTCGACGAACGGGAAGTCCTCCGGCAGCGTCTCGTTGAAGTAGACGGAGCCCAGGGAGGTCCGCAGGACGATCGGGTCGCCCTCGGTCCAGCCCTCGGGGGCCTCCCAGCCGCTCGGCGGCACGATGTCCGTGAAGCGGATGTCCACCATGGCGTTCAGGTGCAGCTCGCCACGGTCGAAGGCCATGATCGCCTCCGCCTCGGAGGCGAACTGGCGACCGCTGCCCGGGACGTCCTCGCGCACCGTGGTGAGGTGGTAGAGGCCGATGATCATGTCCTGTGCGGGCATGGTCACGGGGCGGCCATCGGACGGCTTGAGGATGTTGTTGCTGGACAGCATCAGGATGCGGGCCTCAGCCTGCGCCTCTGCCGACAGCGGCAGGTGGACCGCCATCTGGTCGCCGTCGAAGTCCGCGTTGAACGCGGCGCACACGAGCGGGTGCAGGTGGATGGCCTTGCCCTCGACGAGCTGC
>JAAZLF010000029.1 GCA_012799425.1 Actinomycetales bacterium
CGAGGGTGAGCTGGCCGGAGACGATCCGCAGGCCGCCCACGATCGCCACGGCGACATAGCTGAGGTTCCCCACGAACATCATCAGCGGCATGATCAGGGAGGAGACGAACTGGGCGCCGAACGTGGCGCGGAACAGGGTCTCGTTGCGCTCCTCGAAGCGGGCGGCGACCTCCTCGCGGCGACCGAAGACCGTCACCAGGCCGTGACCGGTGTACGCCTCCTCGACCTCGGAGTTGACCACGCCGGTGGCGTCCCACTGCTGGGCGAACAGCTTCTGGGCGCGCTTGCCGACCACCCCGGTGACCACGAGCGCCACCGGGATCACCGCGAGGGCGATCAGGGACAGCTGCCACGAGATCGTCAGCATCATCACCAGCACGCCGACCACCATGAGGATCGAGTTCACCAGGCCCGTGACGGTGTTCATCAGGGTGTTCTGGAGGTTGTCGATGTCGTTGGTGACGCGGGAGAGGATCTCGCCGCGCTTCATCCGATCGAAGTAGGCCAGCGGCAGGCGGTGCAGCTTCTCCTCGACGTCGCGGCGCAGGCGCCAGACCATCCGATAGATGATCCGGTTCAGGGCCAGGCCCTGCAGCCACATCAGCAGCGCGGCGATGGCGAAGAGCCCGACGGCCAGCCCCAGCGTCTGGTGGAGCGCAGCGAAGTCGATGCCCTCGCCGGGGGTCAGGGTCATGCCCGAGAGCATGTCCGCGAACTGCTCCTGCCCGTCGGCGCGCAGCTGCGCGATGACATCGGCGGGATCGGCACCGGCAGGCAGATCCTTCGAGATCAGGCCGGTGAAGATGAGGTCGGTGGCGCGGCCCAGGATGCGCGGGCCCACCACGTTGAACGCGACCGCCACGACGCCGACCGCGATCGCGAGGAACAGGTAGGTCTTCTCGGGCCCCATCTCTCGCACGAGACGCTTGGTCGAGGGCCAGAAGTTCTTCGCGCTCTGCCCGGGGCGCAGCCCGCGGGCGGCATCCTTCTCGGAAGCGATCTCGGCTGCGGCGGTCGCCTCGTCCCCAGCGGCGGGCGCGTTCTCGGCTTCGGGAGCGGTCTCGTTCTGCGGCGTGGTCATCAGGACACCTCCTCCTCGACGCCCTGTGAGCGGACGATCTCCTGATAGGTCTGCGAGCTCTCGAGCAGCTCGTCATGGGTGCCCTGGCCGACTATCCGGCCGTTGTCGAGCACCAGGATCAGATCTGCCGAGGTGATGGTCGAGACCCGCTGAGCGACCACCAGCATCAGCGCGTCCTCGATCTCGGGGGCCAGGGCCGCGCGCAGGCGGGCGTCCGTGGTGAGGTCCAGAGCGCTGAAGGAGTCGTCGAACAAGTAGAGCGAGGGCTTGGCGACCAGGGCGCGGGCGATGCACAGGCGCTGGCGCTGGCCGCCGGAGACGTTGGTGCCGCCCTGCGCGATCGGGGAGTCGAGCTCGAGCGGCATCGAGGCCACGAAGTCGCGGCCCTGCGCGACGGTGAGCGCGTGCCACAGCTCCTGCTCGTCGGCCGCCGGGTCCCCGAACCGCAGGTTCGAGGCGACCGTGCCCGAGAACAGGTAGGGCCGCTGCGGCACCAGGCCCACGCGATCCCAGAGCACTCGCGCCTCCAGGTCGCGCACGTCGTGCCCGTTCAGCAGCACCCGCCCCTCGGTGGCGTCCATCAGGCGCGGCACCAGGTTGATCAGCGTGGTCTTGCCCGCACCGGTGCCGCCGATGATCGCGACGGTCTGCCCGGCGCGGGCGGTGAAGGAGATGCCCTCGAGCACCGGCCGCTCCGCGCCCGGGTAGGTGAAGGACACGTTCTCGAAGGTCAGCTCGATCGGGCCCTCGATATCTCGGATGCCATCGGTGCGCTGGTGGACGCTGGTCTCGGTGGCGAGCACCTCGGTGATGCGCTCGGCGGAGACCATCGCGCGCGGGATCATCATCGTCATGAAGGTCGCCATCATCACCGCGATGAGGATCTGCATCAGGTAGGCGATGAACGCGGTGATCGAGCCGATCTCCATCTGCCCGGCCTCGATGCGCGGCGCCGCGAACAGCAGCACCATCACGCTGGAGACGTTGAGGATGAACATGATGATCGGGTTGATTAGGATCATCAGCAGGCCGATGCGACGGTTGAGGTCGGTCAGCTCGTGGTTGACCGCCCCGTACCGCTCGCGCTCGCGGTCCTCGCGCACGAAGGCGCGCAGCACGCGGATGCCGGTGATCTGCTCGCGCAGCACCCCGTTGATGTCATCGATCTTGCCCTGCATCTGCTTGAACAGCGGGGCGGCCTTGAGGATCAGGATGCCGACGGCCACCAGCATCACCGGCACCATCACTGCGATCAGCCAGGCCATCCCCGGTTCGACCCGCAGCGCCAGCACCACGCCGCCGATGCCTGTCACCGGCGCCTGGACCAGCATGTTCAGAGAGAAGAAGACCAGCATCTGCACCTGCTGGACGTCGTTCGTCGAGCGCGTGATCAGGGAGGGGGTGCCGAATTCCGCGAGCTCACGCGGGGAGAAGGAGCCGACCCGCGCGAAGACCTCCGAGCGCAGGTCCTTCCCGGTCTTCATCGCCGAACGGGCGGCGAAGAAGTTCGCGGCGACCAGGGCGATGATGTTGCCGAGGGAGATCAGCAGCATCAGCTGCCCGAGCTCCCAGATGACGGGGACGTCCGCCTGGGCGACGCCGTCGTCGATGATGTCGGCGTTGAGGGTGGGCAGATACAGGGCGGCCAGCACGCCGACGATCTGGAAGAGCACCACCATGAGCACCCAGATCCAGTACGGCTTCAGGCCTCGCAGCACCAGGCGCAGCAGGGTCACGAGATTCCTTCCGAAGAGCCGACGTGCCCGAGCGCGGATCCGCCGACCCGGGAAGCATAGGCTCTCGGCCTGACACTCGGCATCCGACTTCCGGAGGATCCACGCAGGACGGAACCGCGCGCGGCGGCGCGGGCCGGGGCCGGGTGCGCGGGCCGGGGGCGCCGGGGGCCGGGGGCGAGGCCGCGGGCCGGAGGCAAGCGCGGGAGCAGGGACC
>JAAZLF010000318.1 GCA_012799425.1 Actinomycetales bacterium
CCGTCGGGCGCGACGAGGACGGCTCGATCGTCGTCCGTCGTCCCGACGACGAGCAGGACAACCGTGCCCTGCACGGTCTGACCCGGACCCTCGTGTCCAACATCGTCCTCGGGGTCACCGAGGGCTACACCAAGAAGCTGGAGATCGTGGGCACGGGTTACCGCGTCACCGCGAAGGGCACCGACCTCGAGTTCGCCCTGGGCTTCTCCCATCCCGTCGTGGTGAAGGCGCCCGAGGGCATCACCTTCACCGTCGAGTCCCCGAGCAAGTTCTCGGTCAGCGGCATCTCCAAGCAGCAGGTGGGCGAGGTCGCGGCGAACATCCGCAAGATCCGCAAGCCTGAGCCCTACAAGGGCAAGGGTGTGCGCTACGCCGATGAGGTCGTGCTCCGCAAGGCCGGAAAGGCTGGTAAGTGATCATGGGTTACGCACTCAAGCACACCAAGGGCAACCGGGGCAGCAAGCTGCGCATGCGCGGCCGTCGCCACCTGCGCGTCCGTCGCCGTGTCATCGGCACCGCCCAGCGCCCCCGCCTGGTGGTCACCCGTTCGGCGCGCCACGTCTTCGTCCAGGTCGTCGACGACGCCCTGGGCAAGACCCTCGCGTCGGCATCGACCATGGAGGCGGACCTGCGCCAGACCGAGGCCCCCAAGGCCGACAAGGCCCGCACCGTCGGCACCCTCGTCGGCGAGCGCGCCAAGGCTGCCGGGATCGACTCCGTCGTGTTCGACCGCGGCGGCAACAAGTACCACGGCCGTGTGGCCGCCGTCGCAGACGGCGCCCGCGAGGCTGGCCTGGCGCTGTGATCGCCGCCCGGACACAGGACGAGAAGAGGATCTGAATATGGCTGCACAGCAGCGGAACAACGGTCCCGCGGCCTCCGGCCGGCGGGACGCCAACTCCAACAACAGCAACGACCGGGGCCGCCAGGGCGGCGACCGCGGTGGTCGTCAGGGCGGTCGCGGCCGCGGTCAGGACGCCGAGAAGTCGGCGTTCCTCGAGCGCGTCGTGAGCATCAACCGAGTCTCGAAGGTCGTCAAGGGCGGCCGTCGTTTCTCCTTCACCGCCCTCGTGGTGGTGGGTGACGGCGACGGCACCGTCGGCGTCGGCTACGGCAAGGCCAAGGAGGTGCCCGCGGCGATCGCCAAGGGCGTCGAGGAGGCGAAGAAGAACTTCTTCCGCGTCCCTCGTATCCAGGGCACCGTCGTGCACCCGGTCCAGGGTGAGGATGCAGCGGGCGTCGTCCTGCTGCGCCCGGCCGCCCCGGGCACCGGTGTGATCGCCGGCGGTCCGGTCCGCGCCGTGCTCGAGTGCGCGGGAGTGCATGACGTGCTCTCCAAGTCGCTCGGCTCGACCAATGCCATCAACATCGTGCGGGCGACCGTCGATGCGCTCAAGCAGCTCGAGGAGCCGGAGGCCGTGGCAGCACGTCGTGGCCTCCCGGTCGAGCACGTCGCCCCGGCCCCGCTTCTGCGGGCACAGGCCGCGGGTCGTGCAGCTGCTCGTGCGCAGAAGGTGGGTGCCTGATGCAGATCAAGGTGACCCAGGTCCGTTCGGACATCGGCGGCTCCCAGAGCCAGCGAGCCACCCTGCGCGGCCTCGGCCTCAAGCGCATCGGTGACACCGTGGTGAAGGAAGACCGCCCTGAGATCCGCGGCATGATCCGCACTGTCACCCATCTGGTGACGTTCGAAGAGGTGGACTGACATGACTGATTCCAACCAGAGCCCTCTGAAGCTCCACGACCTGCGCCCCGCGCCCGGGTCGAAGACCGCACGCACCCGCGTCGGCCGTGGTGAGGCTTCCAAGGGCAAGACGGCCGGTCGCGGCACCAAGGGCACCAAGGCCCGCAACACGGTGCCGTTCGGCTTCGAGGGCGGGCAGATGCCGCTGCACATGCGGCTGCCGA
>JAAZLF010000319.1 GCA_012799425.1 Actinomycetales bacterium
ATCAGGTCCGCGCCGTCGGCGACGAAGGAGTCCAGGACCCGCTGGTACGGGGCATGCGCGACCCCCAGGCGGAGCACGTTGCCGTGATCCGGTGCCGGAGGCTCCGCGGCGGGCGCGCCCGGCATCTCATCACGCTCGAGGTGAGGATCGTCCACCCCTGCGAAGCGGATCTCCAGCCCACCCAGCTCGATGCTCGCCCGGGAGTTGGTGAGATCCTCCCAGCCATGCTCGCAGAGCCGCTCGACGAGCTCCGCGGTCGGGAGGGTCAGCTCCCTCGGATCGGTCATCCCCTCCGGGCGAGGATCGGGCAGCAGATAGCGCAGCGGGTTCTTCGGCCCGGGGGCGTACATGTCGTTCGAGCCCAGCACGAAGGCGCCCGGGCGTCGCAGCAGCGGCGCCAGCGCCTCGGCGAGGACGGGCACGGAGGCGGCGGAGGAGATGTTGTCGCCGGTGTTGATCACCAGATGGGGCTGCAGAGCCCCCAGATGCCGCAGGAAGGCCAGCTTCCGGTGCTGGTCCGGCATCAGGTGGATGTCGCTGATGTGCAGCACCCGGATGGTGCGGGTGCCCGGCGGCAGGACCCGCAGCTCCAGCTCGCGCAGCGTGTACCGGTGGATCTCGATATGGCGCGCCCAGACGTGCGCCGCAGCCGCTGCGCCGAGACCCACTGCGCCCAGGGCGACCCCGGCGCGCGCGGCCGTGGGGTTCAGCGGCATCTCAGCCCTCTCCGGAGGACTGACGGATGGTGACGGTCTCGTTCTCGGGAAGCCTGGTCCCAGGTGCCGGATCGGTGCCGATCACGTACCACTGCTCCACATCGGAGCTGGGCTCGTTGCTCACCTGGACGCGATAGCCGGCCGACTCGACCGCCGCCTGCGCACGGCTGAGCACCATGCCGGACACATCGGGGACGACGCCCTCCTGGACCACGTCGGCGCTGGGGCCGGACGGGCGATCCGGGGCGCCCGGGAACGCCTCGGAGGGCAGGCCCTCATGCGCGCGGTTCATGTACTCCTGCCAGGTGGGCAGCGAGACGGTGTTGCCCCAGACGCTGCCGTGGCGGAGCATCTGGCCGTCGACCGCGAAGCCGCTCGGTCGCACGTCCCCCTGCGGGTGCCCGAACCACACCGCCGTGGACATCTGGCGGGTGAAGCCGACGTACCAGGTGTGGAACTGCCTGCCCGAGGTGCCGGTCTTGCCGCCCGCGGGGTGGCCGTCGATGACCTTGCCCCGACCGGTCGCCTTCGGATCCTCGAGGTCCTGCTGGAGCACCCAGGCCATCTCGTCGGCGACCTCCTTCTCCACCGCCTGATGGCACTCGGCCCCCGAGATCTCCATCGCCTCGCCGTCGCGGTCGATGACCTCGGTGATGGCCTGCGGCTTGCAGTAGGTGCCCCCAGCGGCCCAGGTCGCGTAGGCGCCGGCCATGTCGAGGGCCGAGATGTTCAGCTCGCCGAGGACCAGCGCCGCCGGCGCCAGGCCGGTGCCGTACATGTCCTCGATCGGCATCTCCCAGGTGGCGGGGTCGTACGGGTTGTAGGACGCGGGCACGACACCGATGTTGCGCGCGGAGTCCGCGATCTCGCACAGGTCCAGCTGGCCGGCCATGTCCGTGTAGCTGGTGTTGATGGAGAACTTCGTCGAGTTCA
>JAAZLF010000320.1 GCA_012799425.1 Actinomycetales bacterium
CGCGGCGTCCTTGTAGTCGACGGTCTCGACTCCCGCGGCCTTCAGCGGGTTCTGCTTCTTCTTCGGGGGACGAAGAGAGGGCTTGGCCATCGTGGTGCTCCTTCTTTCTGAGGGGAGCCCGGGCATGCGCCCGGGATGGAGTGGATCTTCATGGAACGTCGATCGCCGGGGCGATCAGAAGGGCGGGTCGTCGTACCCGCCCTGGTTGCCGCCGCCGGCCCACGGATCGGCAGCCGGTGCGCCCTGGGGCGCGTTGTTGTAACCGCCCTGGCCACCCTGGTTGCCGAAGCCGCCCTGGCCTCCCTGGCCGCCCTGGTTGCCGAAGCCGCCCTGGGGGGCGCCGCCGCCGAATCCGCCGCGTCCGCCGCCGCGCTGCACCTTGTTGGGCTTCGCGGTGGCGTACTTCAGGGACGGGCCGATCTCGTCGACGTCCAGCTCGATGCTGGTGCGGTTCTGGCCCTCGCGGTCGGTGAAGGAACGCTGCTTGAGGCGCCCCTGGGCGACCACGCGGGTGCCCTTCTCGAGCGACTCGGCCACGTTCTCCGCGGCGTCGCGCCAGATGGAGCAGCGGAGGAACAGCGCCTCGCCGTCCTTCCACTCGTTCGCCTGACGGTCGAACATGCGGGGGGTGGACGCGATGGTGAACGACGCGACCGCGATGCCGGACTGCGTGAAACGCAGCTCGGGGTCGGCGGTCAGGTTGCCGATCACCGTGATGACGGTGTCATTCGCCATGGGGGCTCCTCTGCTCCGGGATGGGGTGGGGTGGTGCGGGGGTCAGCGGCAGCGGGTCACTTGTCGTCGACGGGTGAGGCTGTGGCCTTATCGTCGAGACGCATGACCTTGGTGCGCATGACCGACTCGTTGAGCCCGAGCTGACGATCCAGCTCCTGCGCGGTCGAGGCCTTCGCGGTGAAGTTGAGGACGATGTAGATGCCCTCGGTCTTCTTGTCGATCTCGTAGGCGAACTTCCGCTTGCCCCAGACGTCGACGTTGTCGATGGTGCCGCCCTCGGTCGGGATGACCTGGACGAGCTTCTCGAAAGTTCCGGTGACGGTCCGCTCATCGACGGACGGGTCGAGGATGACGACCATTTCGTACTTGCGCATGTTCTGGTACCCACCTCCTGTGGTCTCTGCGGCCACGGTCTCTCCGTGGCAGGAGGGTTCATGCCATCCGCTCGGGCATCGGCGATGCGCGTGACGGACCGGCCCAGCCTACCTGCGCCCCCGGACATCGGCCAGAGCACCGGTGCGGGTGCGCCGGGCATCACAGGCCGGGCAGACGGGAGGAGGCTCAGCCCCTCATCGCCTTCTTCACCCGGGCGAACCAGCCGCCGGTGCTGCGGGCGCCGGCGATGCCCCCGCCCGCGACCGCGCCGGCGGTGCGGCCGTGCAGGCGCGTCCCGCAGCGGTCGCAGAGCTTCCTGCCGGTGACGGAGGTGTAGGCCCGGCCCCGGATCTTCTTCCCGCACTGCTCGCATCGCATACCCCGATGGTGCCATCCAGGTCGCCGTACGGCGACCGTTCGGTCCGTCCCGAGCGGCCCGGCTGCCCTACCGTCGGCCCATGACCGGCACCCACGATCGCACCACGCTGCGCCGCAGCGTCACCACCACGGGCCTGTTCCTGTTCATCCTCGGGGATGTGCTCGGCGCGGGCGTGTACGTGCTCGCCGGGGAGATCGCCGGCATCGCAGGAGGTGCGCTGTGGGTGCCGCTCGTGGTGGCGCTGATGCTCGCGCTGCTGACTGCCGGGTCGTACGCGGAGCTGGCCACGAAGTACCCGCGGGCCGGAGGCTCCTCGCACTATGCGACCCGCGCCTTCGGTCCGTTCGCCGGGTTCCTGGTGGGTTTCTGCATGCTCTCGGCCGGCGTGGTCTCGGTGGGGACCCTGGCCCTGGGGTTCGCCGGCGACTACCTCGGCGCCTTCGTCAGCCTGCCCGTGTTCCTCGTGGTGATCGTGTTCCTGCTCATGCTGGCGGCGCTGAACGCGCGCGGCATCTCCGAATCCCTGGGCGCGAATCGGGTGGCGACGCTGATCGAGGTGGGCGGGCTGCTGCTGGTGATCGTGCTCGGGGCGATCGTGATCGGCCGCGGCGAGGGGGATCTGGGACGGCTGACGGAGCTGGGCACGCCCGAGAACGGCCCGGTGGCGGCGGTGCTGGCGGGCACGGTGCTCGCCTTCTACTCCTATGTGGGCTTCGAGACCAGCGTGAACATCGCCGAGGAGACGAAGGATCCGGCCCGCTCCTATCCCCGTGCCCTGTTCGGGGCGCTGACCGTCACCGGCGTCGTCTATGCCCTGATCGGCGTGGTCGCCGCGGCGGTGGTGCCCACCGAGGAGCTCGCCGGCTCCTCGGCCCCGCTCGCCCTGGTGGTGGAGGCCGCCGGGATCGTCCCGCCCGTGGTGTTCAGCGTGATCGCGCTGATCGCGGTCGCGAACGGCGCGCTGCTGACCGGGATCATGTCCTCGCGCCTGGCGTACGGGATGGCGGCCGACGGGCTGCTCCCGCAGGTGCTGACACGACTGCTGCCGCGGCGGCGCACGCCGTGGGTCGCGATCATCGCGACCACCGCCCTGTCGATCGCGCTCGCGCTGACCGGCACGATCGACGTGCTCGCGGGCACCATGGTGCTCCTGCTGCTGGTGGTGTTCCTGTCGGTGAACGCGGCGGTGCTGGTGCTGCGCCGCGACCGCCCGGAGCACCGCCACTTCCGCACCCCGCTCGCCCTGCCGATCGGCGGGCTCGCCTCCTGCCTGCTGCTGATGACGCAGGTGGAGTGGGCGGTGTGGCGGCTGGGACTGCCCTTCCTCGCGGTCGCGGCGCTGCTGGCGGGCGTCGCAGCGCTCAGAGCGCGGCGGGGAACCGCTCCCAGGCCCGGTGGCTCCCCAGGAGCGCAATGATCTCGCCGAGCACGGTCTGAGCGTCCTGCCCGACCACCAGGCCCGCGCCGCCGGGGGCGGTGCGCGCCTCGACCGCCTCGCGTCCGGGGCCCCAGGCGCCGATCGCCTTGGCGTGGCGCCAGCACTCGTCGATCAGCTTCCCCACCCGGGGCTCGACCTCCCCGGATCCCGGTGCCCCGGCCTTCGGATCCACCGACGGGCGGGAGTCGGGCGCGGTGAGGGGATTGCCGGTGAGCAGCAGCGCGTCCAGCTCCACCGACGCGGCGGTGCCGAAGGTGCGGCCGACGGGCACTCCGGCGACCTCCCCGCCGCGCGGCGCGATGACCAGGGGTGTCATCGAGGCATCGACGATCGCCTCGTGCAGGGCGAGCAGGTCCTCGTTCCCTGCGTCGGGGTCGACCACGATCCCGATCTTCCGTCCGTTGGCCGGCCAGCTGCCGCCCAGCTGGGACAGCGGCGCGCTGGAGAGCAGCTGGGCCTCGTCGTCGACGGAGACCGTCGGCTCCGGCGCGGGCAGGCCGAGCGCGGCAGCGACCCGGGCGCAGAGCTCGGAGTCGATGTTGGCCAGGCACTGCAGCTGCCGCTGCTTGATCGTGTTCTCGTAGCACTTGCCGAGCTCGAAGGAGTAGGCGTCGACGATGTGGTCCTGCTCGACCGGGGTCATGCTGCGCCAGAACAGCCGCGGCTGGCTGAAGTGGTCCTCGAAGGTGACCGAGAGCTCCCGCTCCTTGATCCCTGCAGGGACCCGCACCGGCAGGTCCTCGAAGGCGTCGTCCCTCTCGCCGGCCATGAACGGGCACCCGCCGTCCAGCGAGTTCGGCTGGTAGGGCGCGACCCCGGCATGATCGCCCTGCTGACCGTAGCCGTCGCGGAGCATGTCGTTGATCGGCGCGTGGGCCCGGTTCACGGGCAGCTGGGCGAAGTTCGGCCCGCCCAGCCGGGTGAGCTGGGTGTCCACATAGGAGAACAGCCGCACCTGCAGCAGCGGGTCATCGGTGACGTCGATCCCGGGGACCAGATGGCCGGGGTTGAAGGCCACCTGCTCGGTCTCGGCGAAGTAGTTGCTGGGGTTGCGGTCCAGGGTGAGGCGCCCGATGGGCTGCACGGGGGCGAGCTCCTCGGGCACGATCTTGGTGGGGTCCAGCAGGTCGATGCCCTCGAAGGACTGCTCCTCGTCATCGGGGAAGACCTGGATGCCCAGCTCCCAGGAGGGGTGCGCTCCGGATTCGATCGCATCGGCGAGGTCGCGGCGATGGAAGTCGGGATCGTTGCCGCCCAGGAGCTGTGCCTCCTCCCAGGTCAGGGAGTGCACGCCGAGCGTCGGCTTCCAGTGGAACTTCACCAGGGAGGTCTCCCCCTCGGCGTTCGAGAGCCGGAAGGTGTGGATCCCGAACCCCTCCATCATCCGGTAGGAGCGCGGGATGCCGCGATCGCCCATGAACCACAGCGTGTGGTGCTGCGCCTCGGTGTGCAGGGAGACGAAGTCCCAGAAGGTGTCGTGGGCGCTCTGGGCCTGCGGGATCTCCCGGTCGGGATGCGGTTTGGCGGCGTGGACGACGTCCGGGAACTTGATGCCGTCCTGGATGAAGAACACCGGGATGTTGTTGGCGACCAGGTCGAAGGTGCCCTCGTCGGTGTAGAGCTTCGTGGCGAAGCCGCGGGTGTCGCGCGCGGTGTCCATCGAGCCGCGGGAGCCGACGACGGTCGAGAAGCGGGTGAAGACCTCGGTGCGCTTCCCCTTGGCGAGGAACCCGGCCCGGCACACGCTCTCGGCGGTGCCATAGCCCTCGAAGACGCCGTGCGCGGCGGCACCGCGGGCATGGACCACCCGCTCGGGGATCCGCTCATGATCGAAGTGCGTGATCTTCTCGCGCAGGTGATGGTCCTGCAGCAGGACCGGGCCCCGGCGGCCCGCCTTGAGGGAATGGTCGGTGTCGCGGAGGCGGGTGCCCTGGGACGTGGTGAGGAAGGCGCCCTGCTGGGCGTTGCTGGTCCGTTCACCGCTCGGCTCCGCGCCGCTCGCGGTGCGGGGCTGGACTCCCTGCTGGTCGGGCTTCGGCGGCAGCGGGCCGGTGGGATCCGTCGGCTCCTCGAGGGAGGGCGGGGCACTGCCGGGGCGACCGGGTGCCGGGGTGGGGGTGCGCTTCTCAGGTGCCATGACGTGCTCCTCCTCGAGAGGGTCGGACGGGTCGTCGGTGACCGCCCTCACCGTAGGACTCGCCTGCGGCCCCCGGTAGGCCCGGCGCTTCCCGTGCAGGGCAGGAGCCAGGACCGATCGGTCCGTCGCGAGGGGAGCGGCCATGAGCGAGCCACCCGCGCTGAAGCGGTTCACCGAGGGCGCGGCACCTGTGCGAGGTCATCGACCGCCGGGCCCTCGAGCCGTGTCCCGTCGGCCGCGAAGCGCGAGCCGTGCAGGGGGCAGTCCCAGGAGCGCTCCGCATCGTTCCAACGCAGCACGCCGCCCAGGTGGGTGCACACCCCGGAGACCGCACAGGTGCGTCCCTGGACCGTGGAGACGCCGACGGGCCTGCCGCCGGAGCGACCGACCACCCCGTCACCCTCGGCCGGTGCCTGCGCGGGCAGCGCCTGCAGCTCCGCCTGGGCCCACCCGGCCGCGAGGTGGGCGCCGACCTGAGCCGTCATCGACGCCCCGGCGGCGAGTGCGCTCGCGCCCGCACCCCGCTGCAGCTCCGGATGCCAGGCGGGCGCCGTCCCCTCGAGGAGCCCGGTCATGGCGAGCGCCGCGGCGACCCCGCCCGTCATCCCCCATTTCGCGAACCCTGTCGCCGCGACGATGGTGCCCTCGCTGCCGGGCAGCTCGCCGACGAGCGGGAGGCCCGAGGCGCTGTGGTAGTCCTGCGCGGCCCAGCTGTGGGTGCGCTCGGCGCCCGGCACCAGACCCCGGGTCCAGTCATGGATCTCCTCGAGGATCCGGCGCGGGGACTCGGCACGGCCGACGACGTGGTCCCCGCCGCCCACCAGCAGCAGCTCCTCGCCCCCGACCGGGACGGAGCGCAGGGTCCGGTCCGGGGCGTCGGCCGAGATGTGCATGCCGTGAGGCCGCCAGGCTCCGGCCGGCACCCGGTAGGTCATCGCGTAGGAGCGGTGCGCCGTGACCCGTTCGGCGTGTCCGCTGCGGTCCAGGACCGTGCTGCCCGTGGCCAGGACGAGACGGTCCGCGCGCACCTCCCCGCGCGTGGTGTCGAGGGTGAAGGGCCCCGAACGGCCCACCGCCCTCACGCGCACGCCCTCGACCAGGATCCCGCCCAGGGAGCGCAGCTCGCGAGCGAGGGCGGTGAGGACCTGGAGCGGATGGAACTGCGCCTGGTCCTCGAGGCTGACGGCCCCGGTGACCGGGAAGGGCAGCTCGGTGGTCCGTGCGAAGGCGGCCGCGAGCCCGAGCTCCCGGGCGGTCTCCCATTCCTCGCGCACCGTCTCAGCGCCCTCGGCGGTGGTCGCGTAGGTGGTCGCGGGTCGGCGCTGGACCGGCACCCCCTGGCGCGAGCACTCCTCGAGCAGCCAGTGCTGGGCCTCGACGTGCGCTGCGACGTAGGCACGCGCGGTCTCCAGGGAGTGGCGAGAGCGGATGTCGGAGAGCCGGGTGCCCTGCAGGAGCGTGAGCTTCGCGGTCGTGTTGCCCGTCGCGACCGCCCCCACCGACCGCGCCTCCAGAACGATCACCCGCTTCCCGGCCCGCGCGAGCATCACGGCGGTGGACAGACCCGTCAGGCCGGCGCCCACGATCGCCACATCGTAGGAGATGCCGGCGGGCATCGTCGCGGAGGGGATCTCGGCGGGATCATGGGTCTCGAGCCAGAGCGAACGCATCGTTGCTGCCCTCCACGGGTCGCGGATGCTCCCGACCTCCTCGGGAGCCGTCAGCACACCCTACGGACCGACGTCCGCGCGCACCCGGGCCCTGGACCGATCGGTCGTGCCGAGGTCAGTCCGCCGGGGTGTTCTCGCCGGTCTCCTCGTCGCGGGCGGCGGTGTCCTCGTCGTCGGTGTCGGCGTCATCATCGGGCGCGGAGGATTCTCCGTCCTCCTCGGTCGACTCCTCGGATTCCTCCTCCTCGGTGGTCTCCTCCTCGGTCGGCTCCTCGGATTCCTCCTCCTCGGTGGGCTCTTCCTCCGCCGGCTCGGGCGCCTCGGTGGTCGGGGGCGGAGGGGGCGGCGGGACGTAGCTGCGCTCGCGCGTCTCGTTCTCCAGGCGCACCCGCTCGGGGAAGTAGAGGATCTCCTCGCCCTCGAGCGAGGGGGCCATGATGTCTCCCCAGATATCGGTCGGATGGGTGCCGCCGGTCATGTTCGAGACGCCGCCGAAGGGGGTGAGGCTCTGCTCGGAGCCGTCCTCGCCGGGCTGGAACATGCCCACCGCGGTC
>JAAZLF010000321.1 GCA_012799425.1 Actinomycetales bacterium
CTCAGCCCCGGCGCGCTCGAGGTCTCCTTCGTCGATCCCGTCAACCGCAGGTACCGCAAGCTCGTGATGTCCGATGACGCCAAGGTGCTGCTGGGCGGCGTGTTCGTGGGCGACATCGAGCTGTACTCGCAGCTGCGCCCGCTGATCGGTCGCAACCTCGGCGCCGATCCCTCGGCCGTGCTCGCCCCCGAGGGCGGCGCGGACGCGATGGCCGGCGCAGAGCTGCCCGACGACGCAGTGGTGTGCTCGTGCAACAACATCGACGCCGGAGTCGTGCGCCATGCGATCCATGAGCAGTCCTGCCGCACCGTCGGTGCGATCAAGGAGTGCACCAGCGCCGGCACCGTGTGCGGCTCGTGCGTGCCCACCCTGTCCAAGATCCTCGGCCAGGAGCTGGCCAAGAGCGGCATCGCCGTCTCCACCGCGATGTGCGAGCACTTCGCCCACTCCCGCGCCGAGCTGTACCAGCTGGTCAAGGAGGGCGGCCAGCAGACCTTCACCGAGATCGTCACGGCCTTCGGCCGCGGCCGCGGCTGCGCGGTGTGCAAGCCGGTGGTCGCCTCCATCCTCTCGAGCCTCGGCACCACCTCGGGGCGCCTGCACTCCCCCGTCGGCGAGCAGCTGGGCGCGCTGCAGGACACCAACGACCACGTGATGGCGAACATCCAGAAGAACGGCACATACTCGGTGATCCCCCGCATGCCCGCGGGCGAGGTCACCCCCGAGCAGCTGCTCGTGCTCGCGCAGGTGGCCCTCGACTACGGGCTCTACCTCAAGCTCAACGGCGCCCAGCGGATCGGCATGTTCGGGGCGCGCCTGGACCAGCTGCCGGAGATCTGGCGCCGCCTGGTCGATGCGGGCTTCGAATCCGGTCACGCCTACGGCAAGTCGCTGCGGATGGTGAAGTCCTGCGTGGGTTCGACCTGGTGCCGCTACGGCGTGCAGGACTCGACCGGGATGGCTGTCGCCCTCGAGCGCCGCTACCGGGGGCTGCGCTCCCCGCACAAGCTGAAGATCGGCGTCTCGGGCTGCGCCCGCGAGTGCGCCGAGGCCCGCGCGAAGGATGTCGGCGTGATCGCCACGACCAAGGGCTGGAACCTCTATGTCGGCGGCAACGGCGGCGCGCAGCCCGCGCACGCCCAGCTGCTGATCGAGGACCTCGACGACGAGAACCTGGTCAAATGCATCGACCGCTTCCTGATGCTCTACATCCAGGAGGCGGATAAGCTCCAGCGCACCGCGCGCTGGGTCGAGGACCGCGAGGGCGGGATCGAGGAGCTGCGCCGGGTGGTGGTCGAGGACTCCCTCGGCATCGGCGAGGAGCTCGAGGCCCAGATGGCCAACCACGTGGCGACCTATGAGGACGAGTGGACCGCCACGCTGAACGATCCGCAGCGGCTGGCGAAGTTCGTCTCCTTCGTCAACGCCCCAGGCGTGGCCGATCCGGACCTCGCCTGGGTCCCCGAGCGCGGCCAGATGCGCCCCGCCCACGAGATGGACAGCCGCACCGCGCCCGATCCGGTGCGGGCCCGTGAGCTGGCCGCGCTGAGCCTGGGGGCGACCAGCCCGATGGGCGATGCCGTCGAGGGCGAGGAGATCGACCGATGACCACCCAGGAGCCGACCATGATCGACATCTGCGCACTCGAGGACCTCTCCGTCGAGCGGGGCGCCGCGGCGCTGCTGGACGGGGTCCAGGTAGCGGTGTTCCGCCTGGTGGACGACTCGGTGCGCGCCTGCCAGCAGCGGGACCCCTACTCGGGCGCCAACGTGCTCTCCCGCGGCCTGGTGGGCTCCCACGAGCTCCCGGGCGAGGGCGAGGAGCCCGGCGAGATCGTGCCCACGATCGCGTCCCCGATGTACAAGCAGGCGTGGAACCTCGACACCGGCGAGGTGCTCGACTCCGGCGGCGGGCAGAAGCTGCCGATCGCCGTGCACGAGGCCGAGGTGCGCGACGGGCGCGTGCTGGTCTCCGCCCGTCCGCGCGGCGCCGCCGTCTGAGAGCCCGCCGCGACCCCGCCCTGATCCCCTCACGCCCCGCCGAGGTGACCTCGCCCGTCACCGCGGCGAGCCCTGCCCCGAAAGGCTCCCGTGCACTCCCCTGCCCCGCTCCCTGACCTCGAGCCCGTCACCCTCGAGCCCGGCTCCGTCGCCCTGATCGGCGGTGGTCCCGGCGCGCTCGACCTGCTCACGCTGCGCGGCTGGTCCCTGCTGCGGCAGGCCGACGTGGTGGTCGCGGACCGACTGGGGCCGACGGCGCTGCTCGAGCAGTTGGGCCCCGAGGTCGAGGTGATCGACGTGGGCAAGGCCCCCGGCCGTCCCAGCCTCGGCCAGAGCGGGATCGGCGAGCTGCTGGTGGAGCGGGCGAGAGCCGGTCATCGCGTCGCCCGTCTCAAGGGCGGCGATCCCTTCGTGCTCGGCCGCGGCGGCGAAGAGGTGCTGGCCTGCCGGGCCGCCGGGGTGCCGGTGCAGGTGGTGCCGGGCGTGTCCTCGGCGATCGCGGGGCCGGCGGCGGCCGATGTGCCGGTCACCCACCGCGGTGCCTCCGTCGCCGTGCACATCGTCAACGCGCACGGCGACCTGGGGCCCGCGGATCTCGCGGCACTCGCCGATCCGGGCACCACCACGGTGCTCATGATGGGCATGGGCTGGCTGCCGCGCCTGGTGGCCCAGGCGCGTCTGAACGGGATCGAC
>JAAZLF010000003.1 GCA_012799425.1 Actinomycetales bacterium
GCCCCGGTGCACGGTGCGGATCGCTCCCAGCAGATCCTCGGGCTGGGCGTCCTTGAGCAGGAAACCGCTGGCACCGGCGCGGATCGCCGCGACGACGTACTCGTCGAGGTCGAAGGTGGTCAGCACGATGATCTTCGGTGCACGCTCCGCGGGCGTCCGGGCGAGGATCTCCGCGGTGGCCTCGATGCCGTCCATGCGCGGCATGCGCACGTCCATCAGCACGACGTCGACGGTGCGGGCCCGCAGCTCCTCCACTGCCGCCGCCCCGTCGGCCGCCTGGGCGACGACCTCCATGTCGTCCTGCGAGTCGATCACCATCGCGAAGCCGGCACGCACCAGCGGCTGGTCGTCGACCAGGGCGATGCGCAGGGGACGGTCGAGCGGGTCGTTCATCGGGGTTCTCCTGGGAAGTGATGCGCCGAGGTCGGCGGATGGGACGATCTGTCGAGGTGCGGTGCGAGAGAACCGGTCAGAGGCACCACAGCGCGCACCCTGAAACCGCGCGAGGGGAGCGGACCTGCCTGCAGGGTGCCTCCGAACACCGCCATCCTCTCCTGCATCCCGGTCAGGCCGTGCCCCTGCCCGTCTGAGGACGGGTCGGTGCCCTGTCCGTCGTCGAGCACCTCGACCGTGAGCTCCTGGGTACCGCGGTGGATGCGTACGGCGGCCGTGCTCCCGGGCCCGGCATGTTTGAGCACGTTGGTCAGGGCCTCCTGCACGAGTCGGAAGAGCGAGAGGCCCAGCGCCTGGGGGAGATCGTCGAGAGCACCGTCGACCTCGAGCTCCACGGGCAGTCCGGCGGCGCTCACCCGGCCTGTCAGCTCGGGCAGCATCTCCGGGCCCGGCTGGGGACCGAAGCTGGTCTCGTCCTCCTGCCGCAGCACGCCCAGCAGGGAGCGCATGTCCGCGAGCGCGGCGCGGCCGGTCTCGCCGATGGTGCCGAGCACCTCGGCGGCCTTCTCCGGCTTCTGCGAGGCCACGAAGCGGCCGCCATCGGCCTGGGCGATGATCACGGACAGGGAGTGGGCGACCACGTCGTGCATCTCCCGGGCGATCCGGGCACGCTCATCGGCGACGGCGAGCGCGGTGCGCTGCTCCCGCTCGCGCAGCGCCTGCTCGGCGCGATCGCGGGTGAGGGCCAGCTGGCGCACTCGGGCGCGCTGCAGATTCGCCAGGGCCCAGATCGCCACGATGGTGATGGTGCCTATGACCATCAGCCCGACGAAGCTGATCATCGCCTCGAGTGCGCCGCCGTACTGCGAGCGCAGCGCATCTATCGCCCAGAAGCCGGCCTGCACCAGCACCCCGAGCATCCCCGCGGCCAGCCCGATGCCGTGCACCAGCGGAGGGCCGTAGGCGATGGCACAGAACATCGCGTAGAAGGTCATCACGTCGCCCAGCACGACCGGGACGTTGACCAGCACGTGCAGCACAGCGATCGCGCCGATCACGATCACGCCCGCAAGCGGCCTCATCCGGCACAGGGCGCCGGCGGCGATCATCGGGACGGAGAACAGCGTCCACCACCCGATGGAGCCTGTGCCCAGGGAGAACAGCAGCACCGCCGCGGCGGCTGCGCCGAAGGCGATCGCGTCGACCTTCCCCGGGTTCTCGATGACCCAGCGGAACGGGTCGCTGAGGCGCATGCGCCCCGCAGGGGCATCCGGTCGCTGCGCAGGTCCGTCGGTCATGGTGATGAGCGTACGGTCGCGAGGACCCGGTGCGCGTCAGACTGCGGTCGGATCGTGCGGATCACAGCAGGGTCTGTGGAGGTTCGAGCAGCTGCGGGCCCTCGTTGCCGACCCTGCCCACCGCAGCATCCACCTCGCGCACCGAGAGGGTCGTGTCATCGAGGAGGTGGTCGTCCTCGAGGATCCACTCCTGGGCGGCGCGGCGATCATCCATCGCGGTGTCGAGCCAGTCGTCGATCTGCGAGCGCTGCAGCATCACCGGGGTGCGCTCGTGGACCCGGGCGAGCTCACCGCTGGCCTCCCGGGTGATGATGGTGGCGGTGAGCAGGAACGCGCCGTCCCCGCTCGAGGCCGGACCCTCGTGCCCGCCAGGACCTCGCCACCAGGAGACCAATGCGGCCATCAGCAGCGGGGAGCCGTCCGCGGCGGAGATGAAATACGGCTGCTTGCGACCGCCCCCTGTGTCCCGCACCCACTCGTAGTAGCCGTCCATCGGCACCAGTGCCCGGTACCGGCCCATGCTCCCGCGGAAGCTCGGCTTCTGCGCGAGGCTCTCCCGGCGGGCGTTGAAGGTGCGGGCGGAGAAGGACAGCTCCTGCGCGAACGGGGGCAGCAGACCCCAGCGCGCCATGCGCAGGGCGCGCAGCACCTCGCCGGTGCTCTTGTCGATCGATTCGGTGACCACGTGGATCGGCGCCGTGGGCGGAATGTTCCAGCGGGCGCGCAGAGTCGGATCGGTGAGGTCGACCGCGCCGAGGTCATCGACCAGCGGCTCGACCTCCTGGAAGAATGCGAAGCGCCCGCACATCTCAGGACTCCTTCGGCGCCGCCTCGGACTCGTCGGGGTCCACGGCGGGCACGCCGTGCCGGGGCGTGAGCCGGGCGCTCTCACCGGTGTAGGCCTCTGCATCATGGTGGAGGTTGCTCAGGCGGATGTCGCGCCCTTCATCGACGATCTGCTCACGCTTGGCCTCGGCCTTCTCGGCGGCGGAGGAATCACGCATCGGCAGCGTCAGGGACTCCTCGGCGGGCTTGCCGGAGGCGAGCTCGCGGGCCCGCTGGTACTCGGCGTCCACCTCTGCGCCCATGATGATCACGATGTTCATCACCCACAGGGCGAACAGCACGGCCATGATGCCGCCGATGGCGCCGTAGCTCGAGTATCCCGCGACCGTGCTCATGTAGATCGACAGGGCCACCGCGGCCACGGCGATGCCCAGGATCGCGAACACCCCGCCGGGGGAGATGAAGCGGAAGGGCTTGTCGATGTTCGGAGCGCCCCAGTAGAGCAGCGAGATCAGCGCGAAGGCGATCACCAGGATCACGGGCCACTTGGCCCATGCCCAGATCGGCAGGAACGAGCTCACCAGGAACGTCAGCGCACCCTCCGCGCCGATGCTCGAGGCGAGAGGCCCCAGCAGCCCCTGGACGATCGTCTCGTTCAGCAGCACCGAGAGCATCACGACCAGGATCCCCACGATCATCGCGACGGTCAGCGCGAGCATCGTGAGGTTCATTCGGATCGGGCCACGACCCTCGGGGACCTCGTAGATCTGGTTCGCGACCCGGCCATAAGCCTTGATATAGGCCGAGGCCGACCACAGGGCCGTCGCGATACCGATGATCAGCGCGACGGTGCCGCCGGTCGCGGAGCCCATCAAGGAGGCGACCGTCGACTCGACAGCATCACCCGCGCCCAGCTCGGAGCCGCTGGCCGCTGAGTCGATCGCCTCGGTGATCAGCTGCGCGATCTCCTCGGTGAGATCAGACAGCAGCAGCGTCGCCAGCGAGAACAGGGCCAGCAGCGTGGGGGCGATCGAGAGCACCATGAAATAGGTCAGCTTCGCGGCCTGATCCGTGCCGCCGTCGCGCGTGAACTCGGTGAGCACCCGCTTGGCCATGTACTTCACGGTGGTACCGGTCATCGAGGGGGTGTCATCGCCCTGGGTGCTGGAGTCGGCCATGGGAAGGCTCCTGGGTCGGTGCGGCTCACGGACAGTTGTCATCCTGCCATGAGCGGAGACCGGGAGAGTTATCCACATTTGCTGGGAGTCGGGGGCGCTCGAGGCCCTTCCCCCTTAGAGTGACACCGGTGACGCGAGGTGCGTCACACGGGGAAGTGGCCAGCAACCGGTCGGTCGGGGGCCGGGAGGGGAACGGATGGACGCCGCCACCATCATCGAGAGCGAGTCGCGTGAGCTGATCCGCCGTCGCGGGCTCGACGTGCATGCTGACCAGCTCGAACCGCTCATCCGGGAAGTGGTCACGGACTATGACCGCCGCTCGTCCTCCGGCGAGGTCCCGGTGCTGCGCGATGACGACGACAGCATGGTCGCCGAGGTCGCCGCGAGGATCGGCGGCTTCGGGCCGCTGCAGGAGATGCTCGACGACCCCAGCATCGAGGAGATCTGGCTGAACTCGCCTTCGCAGGTGTTCGTCGCCCGGAACGGGCGCAGCGAGCTCACCACGGTGGTGCTCAGCGATGACGAGGTCCGTGGGATCGTGGAGCGGATGCTGGTCAGCAGCGGCCGCAGGCTCGATATGAGCACCCCGTTCGTCGACGCCCTGCTGCCGGACGGGTCCCGTCTGCACGTCGTCATCCCCAGCGTGACCCGGGCCCACTGGGCCATCAACATCCGCAAGTTCGTGGCGAAGGCGCACGACCTCCAGGGACTCGTCGCTCTTGGCTCC
>JAAZLF010000322.1 GCA_012799425.1 Actinomycetales bacterium
AGCCCCCGACCATCGGTCGGGGGCTCGTGCCGTGCCCAGCCGGGCAATCGCGCCAGAACGGCTCAGCCGTCTATCCCGAGGTCGAAGGCAGCGTCCAGGTCCCGCTTCGAGTACGTCTTGAACGCGATGTTCGTGGTGGTGTCGAGCACACCGTCGACCTTGCTCAGCGAATCGGCGATCACGGTGGCGAGATCCTCATGGGCGCGCACGCGCGCCACCGCGATCAGATCCACGTCACCGGTGACGGAGTAGACCTGCTCGATGCCCTCGATGTCGACGACAGCCTGAGCGACCTCGGGGATGCGGCTGGGCTCGACGACGATCGAGACGATGGCGGTGATCATGGCTTCTCCTTCGACAGGGCGCCGGGCGCGCCGGGACGTTGCCCCGAGCCTATGCCGCCTCCCGGTCCCCGGTCCGGGCGAAGCGCCGGGCGAGGTGCTCCTGATCGAAACGCGCACGAGCGGGCACCTGCCACGTCCCCTCGATGAGCACCGTGCGCATGCCTTCGCTCTCGAGCCAGCTCAGCAGGATCTCGGATTCCTGGTGATAGCCCTGGCACAGAGGCGCGGCCAGCTCCGTCTCCCCGGTGCCGGTGAGGGCGAGCGAACGCGCGAAGGGAAGGGGATCCTTGTGCCGCGGGACCAGCGTGGTGCCGGAGAACCGTCCGTGACGGACCGCCAGAAGCTCCCAGCCGCGACCGCCGAGCACGGCCTCGGTGCTGGGCCGGGCGGCGATCAGCAGGGGCACCGCGGCGAGGGCGCGCAGGCGGGATGCGCGGCGGGCAGCGGCGAGGTACGTCTGTGCGAGCCGACGCAGCTTCTCGGCCTCTTCGTATCTGCCGGCATCGACGTGGGTCCGCAGACGGGCGGAGACGTGGTCGAGCACGTCGCGAGGGTCCTCGAGCATCGCTCGGCGGAGACGGTCGCGGTGGCCCCCTGTCGAGGGAACCGTGCCCTGGTGGGCACCCGCGCCGAGAGAGGCCCCGCGTCCCAGGATCGAGTCGGTCAGCAGGCCGCGCAGGGGCTCGATGTCATGACGCGAGGCGAGGGGCCCGATATGGGCCGAGCCGTCCTCCTCCGCACGTGCCAGCCGGGCGCCGCGCAGCCCCTGCGAGTCCGTTCCGAGGCGGAGCCAGTGGGTCTTGTCGGGCGTGAGCCCGTGGCGGTTCGACGGCGGCTTCTCTTGCGCGATGATCCGCAGCTCTCGCACCCGTGCCTCAGTGGCGGTGGCGCACTCGATCACGCCGACGGACTCCGCCCGAGGCAGCATGTCCAAGACCTTCCGGCGCGTCTCCGCCGCCGTGAAGTAGGTGCGGACCCGGGCGCGCAGGTCGCGCGAGGTCCCCACGTAGAGGACCTGGCCCCGGGCATCGAGGAAGCGGTACACGCCCGGGACCGACGGGATCTGCGACGAGAGATGCTTCTTGCGCAGCTGGACGGGACGGGCCCGGCGGTGGGCGGAGCTCAGATCCTCGAGAGTGGAGGCACCAGCGGGGCCGAGCCTTTCGATGATCGCGTGGAGGACATCGACGGTCGCGCGTGCGTCGGACAGTGCTCGGTGGTCCGGAGCGATGCTCGCCCCCACGTGTGCGGCGAGCGTGGAGAGCTTGTGGTCACGGACCTCGTCGCGCCGGAACACCGCTCTGGCCATCGTCAGGGTGTCCAGCACCAGCGGTCGCGTCCAGGCGATGCCGCAGGCGGCGGCCTGGGCGCTCAGGAAGGAGATGTCGAAGCGGGCATTGTGCGCGACCAGAGCGGCGTCGCCCACGAAGTCCAGGAACATCGGCAGGACGGTGCGGATGGAGGGGGCGCCGGCGACGGAGGCGTCCGTGATCCCGGTCAGCGAGGCGATGTAGGCCGGGATGCGTCGCTCGGGGTCCACGAACGTGCGGAACTCGCCGAGCACCTCTCCGCCGCGCACCTTCACAGCACCGATCTCGGTGATCGCATCGGAGCCAGGGTCCGTGCCGGTGGTCTCCAGGTCCACGACGACGAGGGTGGCCTCGTCCAGCGGGGTCCCGAGATCATCGAAGCTCAGCTGGCGGCGTGCGGACATGACCGAAGCGTACGGCGCGGCCCCGACGATCGGACGAGCTGCGGCGCGAGGCGTGCTCGCCCGGCCCTCGGGGCTGCGGGTGGCGGGGTGGTCCCCGCGGGGATCAGCTCGCCGGCTTCTGGCCCGCGTAGATCTTCTCGATGGTCTCGGCCATGTCCTTGACGACCACGTTGCGCTTCAGCTTCAGGGAGGGGGTGAGGTAGCCGTTCTCCTCGGTGAAGTCGGAGTCGATGACCTCGAAGGCGCGGATCGACTCGGCGCGCGAGACCGAGGTGTTCGCGCGGTCCACGACCGTCTGGAGCTCAGCGCGGATCCTGTCGTCGTCGGCCGCCTGCGCGACGTCCATGTCCGGCAGGCCGTTGTTCTTCAGCCACGTCCCGAGCATCTCGGGGTCCAGCGTGAGGATGGCGGCGACGAACGGCTTCTGATCGCCGATCACGACGCACTGGCTGACCAGCGGGTGTGCGCGCAGCTGGTCCTCGAGCTGTGCGGGGGAGACGTTCTTGCCGCCGGCGGTCACGATGACCTCCTTGCGGCGTCCGGTGATCGTGAGGTTCCCGTTCTCGTCCAGTGTGCCGAGGTCACCGGTGCGGAACCAGCCGTCGCTGAGGGACTCTGCGGTGGCGTCAGGGTTGTTGTGGTAGCCCTTGAAGACCATCACGCCTTTGACCAGGATCTCGCCGTCCTCGTCGATCGCGACCGTGGAGCCGGGCAGGGGCGGCCCGACCGTCCCGGGGCGCACGTCCCAGGGAAGATTCACGCTGACCGGCGCCGTGGTCTCGGTGAGGCCGTAGCCCTCGAGGATCGTGACGCCGATGCCGCGGAAGAAGTGAGAGAGCCGTGCGCCCAGCGGGGCGCCGCCGGAGACGGCCCACTGGACCTGGCCGCCCATGGCCTGACGCAGCTTGCCGTAGACCAGCTTGTCGAAGACGGCGTGCTTCGCCTTCAGGGTGAAAGGCACCTTCCCCGTCGAGAGCGCCTGGGAGTAGTCGATCGCCGTCTGCGAGGCGGCTGTGAAGATCTTGCCCTTGCCGCCGGCGATCGCCTTGGCCTCGGAGCCGTTGTAGACCTTCTCGAAGACACGAGGCACCGCCAGCAGGAAGGTGGGTTTGAACGCTGCGAGGTCGTCCAGCAGGTTCTTGGTGTCCGGCGTGAAGGCGGTGGTCACCGGCCAGGCGGCGGCGAGGACGGTGATCAGGCGTGCGAACACGTGCGCCAGCGGCAGGAACATCAGCAGGCGCGACCCGGGCGGCAGCACCTGGTCGCCGAGGAGGTTCACGGCGCTGCGAGTGGTGTCCACGAAGTTGGCGTGAGTCAGCTCAGCGCCCTTGGGCCGCCCGGTGGTGCCGGAGGTGTAGATGATCGTCGCGACGTCGTCCAGCGACCTGGAGATGCGGCGGGCCTCGAGGTCCTCGTCGCTGACGTCCGCGCCGCGGACCTTCAGCTCCTCGAGGATGCCCTCGTCGAGCACACCGATGTGGGCGAGCTCCGGCGGGTCTCCGCGGACCGACTCCATGTCCTCCTTGTGGCGTGTGGACTCGACGACGGCGAATTTCGCCGCGGAGTCGGAGGCGATCCACTGGATCTGGGTGGGGGAGGAGGTCTCGTAGATCGGGACGCTGACGCCGCCGGACCACCACACCGCCCAGTCCGCCAGCGCCCACTCGTAGCGGGTGCGGGACAGGATCGCGACCACGTCACCGGACTCGACGCCCGAGGCGATCAGACCCTTCGCGAGCTGCTTCGCCTCGTCGACGAAGTCCGCGATGCTCACGGGGGTGTAGGAGCCATCGGGCTGGAGCAGCTCGTAGATCGGGACCGAAGGGTTCGAATGGAGCCTGCCGAGCAGGAGGTCCGTCGTGTTCTCGTCGGGACGGCTCTCATGCTGCGGTGGGGAGGTGAACTGCTTCATCGAATCTCCTTCGATCCGGCCAGTGGCGTGAAGTCGGCGTACCGGACGCC
>JAAZLF010000323.1 GCA_012799425.1 Actinomycetales bacterium
ATCACCAGCGCCATCACATAGGCCAGGCACAGCATCAGCCAGGGAGCGAAGGCGACCGTGTAGAACGTGAAGATGGTCCGCTCCGAGAACAGCAGCCAGGGGAGGTAGCCTGCGGCCAGCCCGGCCAGAGCCGCCCAGGCGCGGCCGTCGCGGCGCACCACCGCCAGCACCACCGTCACCAGGATCGCGAGGGTGCCGAGCCACCAGATCAGTGGGTTGCCCACCGAGAGGATGTGCGCCCCGCACTTGGCGACCTCGCACCCCTGCTCGCCGTACTCGTAGGAGCGGTAGTAGAAGTTCGTGGGGCGCAGCTGCAGCAACCAGCCCGCCGGATGCGCCTGGTAGGGATGCTCGGAGTCGAGGCCGACATGGAAGCTGTACGCCTGCACGTGGTACAGCCACAGGGAGATCAGCGAATCGATCGGACCGTTCCCGATCGCCGCGCCCTTCTCCGCGGCGAGCTGGCGATGGTAGCCGGTGTCGCTCACGAACCAGCCCGCGAAGGAGGCCACGTAGGTCGCCAGGGCGGTGCCGACCATCGCGAAGAAGGCGGGGATCGCATCCCGCACGAGGCCGCCCAGCAGCCAGTCGCGCTGTGCGACGGTGCGGCGTGCCCACCAGTCCCACAGCACTGTCATGATCCCGAAGACCGCCAGGAAGTACAGCCCGGACCACTTCACCGAGCAGGCCATGCCCAGCAGCAGACCCGCCAGCAGCCGCCACGGCCGCAGGCCGCCGGAGACACCCAGCGGGGGAGGCGCTTCGGCACTGGTGTGCAGCCGGGCCGCCGCGACGGCGAGCCGCTCGCGGAAGCGGTCGCGGTCGATCAGCAGCGCCCCGAAGGCGGCGAGCGCGAAGAACATCAGGAAGGGGTCCAGCAGGCTGGTGCGCGAATGGACCAGCGGCACGCCGTCGACCGCGAGCAGCAGGCCCGCGATCAGCCCCGCGGTGGTGGAGCGGAACAGTCGCCGTCCGATCCTTGCCAGCAGCAGCACCGCCAGGGAGCCCAGCAGTGCCGAGGAGATCCGCCAGCCCCAGGGATTGTCCGCGCCCAGCAGCATCATCCCGCCGCCGATCAGCCACTTGCCGAGCGGTGGATGGACGACATACGCGCCCTCCGGCTCGTAGGAGTCCACGTCCCCGGCCTCGAAGGCGGCGTCCGGGTCCTCGGGCCAGGACATCTCCACACCCTCCTGGGTGATGGCGTAGCCGTCCTTGACGTAGTAGGTCTCGTCGAAGATCAGCTCGTCGATCGCCCCGAGGCCCCACAGACGCAGCACCAGCGCGAGCCCCAGCAGGGCCATCGCCCCGGCCCAGGCCGCACGCGAGAGGGGCAGGTCGAAGGTCTTCAGACGCCGACGGTAGGACGCGTGCAGCGCGCTCGGCTCGTCGTCGACGGCGGCGCGGTGGGTCGCTTCCTCCTCCGTGTGCACCCGCACATGCTAGGTCATGCGCCGGTGGTCAGCGGAGCCGACCGGAGTCGGGCTGGCTAGCATGGCGGGATGCTCGCACCCGGAGTCCTCACCCTCGCCGCCACCCCGATCGGGAATCCGCTGGACGCCTCGGTGCGCCTGATGCGCGCCCTGGCCGACGCGGAGCTGATCGCCGCTGAGGACACCCGGCGCCTGGCGCGGCTGGTGCGCGAGCTCGAGGTGGAGACCACCGGGCGCATCCTGTCCTACCACGAGCACAACGAGGCCGCGCGCACCGAGGTGCTGCTCGAGGCCCTCGCCGCAGGACAGCGGGTCCTGATCGTCACCGACGCCGGCATGCCCGTCGTCTCCGACCCCGGTTTCCAGGCCGTGCGCGCGGCGACCGCTGCCGGCTTCCCGATCACCGTCATCCCGGGCCCCTCGGCGGTGCTGACCGCTCTCGCGGCCTCCGGCATCGCGCCCGACCGCTTCACCTTCGAGGGCTTCCCTCCCCGGCGCGAGGGCCGACGCGCCTCGGCGCTGGACCCCCTGGTCGACGAGCAGCGCACGATGGTCTTCTTCGAGTCCCCGCGCCGCACCGCCGCGACCCTGTCGGCCATGGCCGAGACGTTCGGTGCCGATCGCCGTGCCGCGGTCGCCCGCGAGCTGACCAAGACCCATGAGCAGATCGTCCGTGGAACCCTGGCCGAGCTCGTGGAGTGGGCCGAGAGCGGGGAGGTGCTCGGGGAGGTGGTGCTCGTCATCGCCGGGGCGGAGCCAGCCGTCGCCAGCACGGAGGATCTGGTCGAGGAGGTGCTGGCACGGGCCGCGGCAGGGACTCGGCTCAAGGACGCGGCCAAGGAGGTCGCGCGGGCGCACAGCGAGGTGGGCGCGAGCGAGCTCTACGATCTGGCGCTGAGCCGTCGGCGCTGAGCATCCGAGCCTCTCCGGCCGATGGCGCGCCCCGCTGTCCTGCCCGCGCACGGGCACTGGGACATGACGACGCCCCCGGCAGCAGTCTGCCGGGGGCGTGGTCGGAAGGTCAGACTCGGCTGAACTCCTGGGATGCGGCGGCGCGCCGCCGGGAGATCAGTCCTCGATCTGGATGAGGCCTCGCTGGTACGCCTTCGCGAGGCGACGCGGCACGGAAGCGGTACGGCCGCGAACCGTCACCTGCACGAGGTCGGCGTTGTTGGCCTTCCACTGCGAGCGGCGGGAGTGCGTGCGCGAGCGGGACATCTTGAACTTGGGCACTGCCATGGGATGCTCCTTGACGGTCCGGAGGATGAACGGGCGTTGGCATCCGTCCCGAGCAGCGACCCGAACCCGGTCCTGAGGAAGCGGGGCGCTCGGGTGCACGAAAGGACGCGCAACGACGACCTATCCTGCCATATCGCCGCCCCCGCCGCTCGTTCCGAGCCCGTGAGCTATCACACCGCGGGCTTTCCGGTGCAGCGCCGGGGATGGGCGCGCCAAGCGTCCGAGCACGGTCCGGTCACGCTCCTGCTGCCTGGAGGCCCGGATGGTCCGAGGCGCTCGGCGGCACTCCTACCATGGTCCCATGCCGTCATCGCACCAGAACCCCTCCGGCGCCGCCGCCATGCCGCCGGTGCGCGACCGCGAGGACATCGATCCGCGCGGCAGCAAGCGCGACCGCTCCTGGCCCCCGGCACCCGAGCCGCTGCCCTTCCCGGTGATCGACAACCACTGCCACCTCGACTTCGCCGACGGCGACGAGCAGTTCAGCGTGCACGACCACGTCGCCCGCGCTGCAGCCGCCGGTGTCGATGCGCAGATCACCATCGGCTCCGACCTCGACGCCGTGCGCTGGACCGCCGCTCTGCTCGCCTCCGAGGAC
>JAAZLF010000324.1 GCA_012799425.1 Actinomycetales bacterium
CAGCCGCAGCCCCGGCCCCAGCTCGGGCGCTGGCCCAGCCCCAGCCCCAGCCCCAGCCAGCAGGTTTCGAAGCCCAGGGATCGGTGTGTGATCGCGCATCGGTCCCTGGGCTTCATTTCTCGGTCACAGCGCGTCAGCATTTCTCGGTCACAGCGCGGCAGCACGGTGCCTGACACGGCAGCGCAGGCACCGCGCTGCCGCGGCGGAGCGTCCCACGGGCCCGCACGGGCGGCTCGAACTACCATCGGCGGAGACCTCACGACGGAGACGCGCATGCTGACCGAGAACCTGCTGTCCATGTGGTGGATCGCGCTGGCGGCGATCCTCGCCCCGATCCTCGCGCTGATCACCCGGCGCACTATCCCGGATGTCGTCTGGCTGCTCGTGCTCGGGATCCTGATCGGCCCGCACGCGTTCGGCCTCGCCGAGGAGACGGAGGCGGTCGAGTTCCTGCGCGAGCTCGGAATCGGCTTCCTCTTCCTGCTCGCCGGGTTCGAGGTCAGCACGAGGGACATGCGCGGCGCCCAGGGTCGGCACGCGGCTCTGACCTGGCTGCTCTGTGCGGCGTTCGGGGTGGGTGCCGGGTTCCTGCTCATCCAGGGCGACCTGCAGACGGCGATCGTCTTCGGCATCGCCTCGACCTCGACTGCACTCGGCACGTTGCTGCCGATCCTCAAGGACGCCGGGCAGATGAGCTCCCCGCTGGGCCGTGCCACGATGGTGCACGGGGCCTACGGCGAGCTGCTGCCGATCGTGTCGATGTCCCTGCTGCTCTCCACGCGGGGCACCTGGCAGGCGGCGCTGGTGCTGCTGCTGTTCTCCGTCATCGCCGCGCTCACCGTGGCGCTCCCCCGACGGTTCCTGCGCAAGGTCCCGCTCCTCGCGCGCGCCCTCGCCGCGCAGTCGAACTCGACGATGCAGACCACCCTGCGAGGCGCCGTCTGGGTGCTGGTCAGCCTCATGCTCCTCACCTCGGTGCTCGAGCTGGACGTCGCGCTCGGCGCCTTCGCGGCCGGACTGCTGCTGAACGCCGCCCTGAGTGCGCACTCTCCCGATGGGGCGAGCGAGGTCATGCACAAAGTCGAGATCGTCGGCTTCAGCCTGCTCATCCCGGTCTTCTTCGTGACCAGCGGGATGAGCATCGACCTCGGCGCGGTGCTCGCGCAGTGGCCGCTGCTGCTCGGTTTCGTCGCGGTGATCTTCCTGGTCCGCGGGTTCCCGGTCTTCCTCCGGGAACGGTTCACGACCACGCATTCCGGTCTCGGCACGACCGGTCAGCAGGCCGCTCTGGGGCTGTACTCCGCGACGGGCCTGCCGATCATCGTCGCCGTCACCCAGATAGCCGCCTCCTCCGGCCTGATCAGCACCACCGACGCCTCGATCATGGTGACCGGCGGCGCGTTCACCGTGCTGCTCTTCCCCCTCCTCGCCTCATGGCTGGTGGCACGGGAGCCCGGCGCCTGAGCCGACCCGGCTCACCATCCCTCCCGCAGCCCCGCCCCGTCACCGGTGCAGCGGGAACTGCGCGCCCAGCCAGTAGGCGCCGATCACGGTCAGCGCGGTCGCGGCGAGCACGGCCACGTCCAGGCCCGTGACCCTCAGGTAGGCCAGGCGCAGGGTGCGGCCTGCGGGGTTGGACGCCCCGTAGGTGAAGCCGCGGGTCTCGAGCGCCTCGACCGTGGTGCGCACGTTCTTGGCGGTGTTGAGCATGATCGGGTAGAACGCGGTCACCGCCATCACGCACCACTGCCACACCACGCGCCAGCCCAGCAGCCCGCGCCGCTCGGGCGGGGCGTGGCGCAGCCGCTGTCCCTCGAACACGGTGACGTACTCGTCCACCAGGATCGGCAGCATCCGGTACCCGTAGCTCACCCCGAAGGCGAGCAGCTCGGGGGCGCGCAGCGCGAGCAGGGCGTCGGAGAGCTTCTCGGGGTCCAGGGATACGAAGGCCGCCATCGACGCCATCGAGACGGCGCCGAGCTTGAGGTTCAGCTCGGCGAGCGCGATCAGCGTGGTCAGGTCGCCACCGAACAGGAACGCCGCGACGAACAGAGCGATCACGTCCGCGCCGAGCCCGATCACGAACAGCCCCAGCACGAGCGGGCCCACCCGGGCGAGGATCACCGAGACCACGCCGAGCACGAAGAAGCCGATCAGCACGGTGAGGTTGTGGGTGAACCAGGGCGCGATCGCCATCACCAGGTACCAGGCGATGACCATGCGCGGGTCCATGCGGGCGAAGAGGCCGCCGCGGGTGGAGTAGGCGGTGCGCAGCAGCTCCAGGCGCACCCAGTCGACGCTGAGCACGTCATGGGTCTTGCGGGCCATCAGTGCACCTCCGAAATCGTGGAACGGGGCAGGGGCGGCGCCGGCGTCGGCCGTTCCGGGGCGGAGCCCTGTGGCAGCCAGGTGCGCAGCTCCGCGGCAGTCAGCGGCAGCGGGTCCAGGCCCAGCTGGTGGGCGATGCGGGCGGCCTGCGGCGGGACCAGACGGGCCTGGGCGGTGAGCTCGGGGCGGGAGAACAGCTCGCGCGGGGTGAGGTCGGCGAGCACGCGGCCCTGGTCCAGCACGATCACGCGGCTGGCCCAGGAGGCCACGAGCTCCATGTCGTGGGTGGCGACCACGGCGCAGCGCACGGTCTCGGCGAGGGAGTCGAGCATCCCGGTGACGTCGTGGCGGGAGCGCACGTCCAGGCTCGAGGTGGGCTCGTCGAGCA
>JAAZLF010000325.1 GCA_012799425.1 Actinomycetales bacterium
ATCACTTGGTGATCTGGTGGTACAGCGGCACGGTGTCCCAGCCGTACTCCACGTCGGAGACCAGGGTGGAGTAGCCGCCGATGGTGTTCTGGTACCAGAGCGGAAGGACGGGCAGGTCGCGGATGAGCAGCGCCTCCGCCTCCTGCCACAGGGCGATCGCCTCGTCCTCGGACTCGGCCGCGAGGCCGTCGGCGAGCAGCTGGTCGAACTCGGGGTTCTTGTAGTCGCCGTCGTTCGAGCCCTTGCCGTCCGCCGCGGCGGAGCCGTAGAGCGGGCCCAGGAAGTTGTAGGCCGAGGGGTAGTCGGCCTGCCAACCCGAGCGCCAGGTGCCCATCAGCTCGCGCTTGCGGATCTGCTCGCGCATCTCGCCGAAGGCCGGGAACGGGGTGGGCTTCGCCTCGATGCCGAGCACGTTGGTCAGCGAGTTGCAGACAGCCTCGACCCAGTCCGAGTGCGGGCCGTCGGCGTTGTAGGCGAGAGTCAGGGGACCCTCGAAGGGCTTGATCGCCTCGGCCTCCTCCCACAGCTTCTTCGCCTCGGCCTCGTCGAACTCGAGCACCTCCGCGCCGGGGAGGTCGGTCGCGCCACCGCCGGGGATCACCGGGGAGACGAAATCGGTGGCCGGGGTGCGGGTGCCGAAGAAGAGGTTGTCGCAGATCGACTGGCGATCGATCGCCCGGGAGAGCGCCTGGCGGCGCAGCGGACCGGCCTCGCCCTCGAAGTTCGGGTCGTACCCCGGCAGCGTGATCGACTGGAACACGGCGCCGGGTGCGTTGACGGCCCGGTCGCCGAGGTCGTCCTCGAAGGTGGCCAGTGCCGAGCCAGGGAGCTGATCGACCACGTCGACGTTGTCCGACTGCAGATCGAGGTACATCGTCTCCGGGTCCTGGTACACCGTGAAGGTGATCCCGGCGTTCTGCGGGGCGCGCGGGCCGTCGTAGGACTCGTTGGGCACGAGCACTAGCGACTGGTCGTGCGTCCAGGACTCGAGCTTGTACGGGCCGTTGGCCAGCGGGGCCTCGCCGTAGGCGTCGATGTCGTCGAAGGCGGTCGGCGGCAGGGGCATGTAGGCGGAGTAGCCCAGGCGGGTCGGGAAGTCCGACTGCGCGGAGACCAGGCGCGCGGTGAAGGTGGTGTCGTCCACGACCTCCAGGCCGGAGAGCGTGGCGTCGGCGGCGACGCCCTCGGCCGAGAGCTCGTCATAGCCCTCGAAGGGCTCGAAGAAGTACTGGCCGAGCTGGGCGTTGGCAGCGTTGGCGCCGAAGCTCCAGGCGTTGACGAAGTCCTGCGCGGTGATCGGGGTGGAGCCGTCGGAGTAGGTCAGGCCCTCACGGATCTTGATGGTCCAGTTCTGGTTGTCCTCGGACTCGATGGACTCCGCGAGATCGTTCTCGGCGGTGCCGTCCGCCGTGTAGTAGACCAGCCCGGCGAAGAGCATCACGATGATGCGACCGCCGCCGACCTCGCCGGTGTTGGTGGGGATCAGCGGGTTCTCGGGCTCGGTGGTGTTCGCGAAGATCGGCTCTCCGGTGCCACCGCCGTCACCACCGTTGCCGGCGCCGCCGCCGTCATCGCCGCCGCCGCAGGCCGCAAGGGTGAGAGCGGCACCGCCGGCAGCGGTGCCCAGCATCATTGATCGACGTGAGAAGGCCATGGAGACTCCTGGGATGACTCGGGTTCGTGAGCCGCACGATCATTGTGCGGCACCGATCCAGTGTGCACCCTTAAAAGTCAACTGCAATCCACCTGGTGGTAACGCTTAGGTCTCGGCGGGGTTCCGTCGCACGTCACCGGGCAGAGGGAACTGACTGCACGACTCCCCCTTGTCCCGTCCCGCAGTGTTCAATGGCTGTATGACTGCTCCTTCTTCACCCGCCGCCCCCATCGACCCGACCTCCACCGACGCCTGGGCCGAGCTCGAGGCTCACAACCTCGCCCTCGACGGTTCCCTGCGTGAGTGGTTCGACGCCGATCCGCAGCGTGCGGAGCGCTTCACGCACACCGCGGCCGATCTGCACGTCGATCTGTCCAAGAACCTGATCACGCCCGAAACCTCGGAGCTGCTGCTGCGGCTGGCACGCGAGGTGGGTGTCGAGGAGCGGCGCGACGCGATGTTCGCCGGTGCCCACATCAACACCACCGAGGACCGCGCCGTGCTCCACACCGCGCTGCGCCGCCCGGCGGGCTCCTCCCCTTCCCTCGTGGTGGATGGCCAGAACATCGATGAGGACGTGCGAGGCACCCTGCACCGCGTCTACGACTTCGCGGACAAGGTCCGCTCGGGCGAGTGGACCGGTGTGACCGGCAAGCGGATCCAGACCGTGCTGAACATCGGCATCGGCGGCAGCGATCTCGGGCCGGTGATGGTCTACGAGGCGCTGAAGCCCCTGGCCCAGGACGGTCTCGAGGCCCGCTTCATCTCCAACATCGACCCCACCGACGCCTACGCCACCACGAAGGATCTCGATCCCGAGACCACCCTGGTGATCGTCGCGTCGAAGACCTTCACCACGCAGGAGACCCTCACCAACGCCCGCCTGGTGCGGCAGTGGCTGCTGGGCGCCCTGCGGGAGAACGCGGGCCTCACCGCAGAGCAGGAGAAGGAGGCCGTAGCCAAGCACTTCGTCGCCGTCTCCACGGCGCTGGACAAGGTCGAGGCCTTCGGCATCGATCCCGACAACGCCTTCGGGTTCTGGGACTGGGTGGGCGGCCGCTACTCGGTGGACTCCGCGATCGGTACGGTGCTGGCGACCGTGCTGGGGCCGGACGCCTTCGAGGAGCTGCTGGATGGCTTCCACGCGATGGATGAGCACTTCCGCACCGCCCCGGCGGCCCAGAACGTGCCGCTGCTGATGGGCATGCTGAACATCTGGAACGTGAACTTCCTGGAGGCGGAGACGCACGCGGTGCTCCCCTACTCCCAGTACCTGCACCGCTTCCCCGCCTACCTCCAGCAGCTCACGATGGAGTCCAACGGCAAGGCCGTGCGCTGGGACGGCTCGCTCGCCACCACCGAGACCGGCGAGGTCTTCTGGGGTGAGCCCGGCACCAACGGCCAGCACGCCTTCTACCAGCTGATCCATCAGGGCACCCGAGTGGTCCCGGCGGACTTCATCGCCTTCGCGACCCCGAACCACGCGCTCAAGGACGGCGAGCAGGACGTCCACGAGCTGTTCCTGGCGAACTTCTTCGCCCAGACCAAGGCGCTCGCCTTCGGCAAGAGCGCCGAGGAGGTCCGCGCCGAGGGCACCGAGGGCCCGCTGGTCGCGGCCCGGGAGTTCTCCGGCGACCGCCCCACCACCTCGATCATGGCGCCGAAGCTGACCCCGTCCGTGCTGGGCCAGCTGATCGCGCTGTACGAGCACATCACGTTCGTGCAGGGCATCGTGTGGGGCATCAACTCCTTCGACCAGTGGGGCGTGGAGCTGGGCAAGCAGCTGGCGAAGGACCTCGCCGGCGCCGTCGCGGGTGATGAGGCCGCGATCTCGGGCGAGGACTCCTCCACCGAGAGCCTGATCCGCTACTACCTCACGCACCGCGAGGGCTGAGCCGGCCGCAGCCGCGGCCACTGGCCGCGGCTGCCAGCTGGCCGCTCGCCCGTCGCCACAGGCCACTCGCCACGGGCCACGGGCCACGGGCCACGGGCCGAACAGTCTGCTGGCGAACCACATCCCCGTCGGATCTGGTTCGCCAGCAGACTGTCGAGCCGAGATACGGCGACGATCAGGCCAGGTAGTCCACCTCGCGGGTCTCCTTGCCGATCAGCAGCGCGACGATAGTGATCACGGCGGCGAGGCTCAGGTAGCCGCCCACGAGCCACAGCCCGCCGTCCAGCGCCTGCCACAGCGCGATCATCGCGTACGGCGCGGGGGCGGCCCCGATCACGGAGGCCATGTTGTAGCTGACAGCACTGCCGGTGTAGCGCACGTCGGCCTTGAACATCTCGGGCAGGAACGCGGCCATCGGGCCGAACGTCAGACCCATCAGCGTGAAGCCGAGGATCAGGGCGGCCATCACGCCGACGGTCCCGCCCTGCATCAGCGGCTCGACGAGGAAGCCGAAGCACCCGATCGCGGCGGTGACGCCCAGCAGCAGCTTCCGGCGACCCAGACGGTCTGCGAGGGGCCCGGAGACGAGGGTGAAGATGCCGAAGAAGACCACGCCGATGATCAGCATGGTGAGGAACTGCGGGCGCTCGTAGCCGAGGCCGGGAGCGAAGCCCGCGGCGTCGAACGGCTTGCCGGCGGCCTCGGCGGCGGCGCGCGCGGTCTCCTCGTCGGCGGCAGTGGTGCCGACGACCATGAGGAACGCGGTCATCAGGTAGAAGAGCACATAGGTCGCGACCATCGCGATCGTGGCGAGGATCAGCGGCTTCCAGGCGGTGCGGAACACGCGTGCGATCGGCACCGCGGCGACCCGCTCCTCGTCGATGACCTTCTGGAAGGCCGGGCTCTCCATGAGCTTCAGGCGCACCCACAGCCCCACCACCACCAGGAAGGCGGAGAGCAGGAACGGTACTCGCCAGCCCCAGGACATGAACTGCTCATCCGTCAGCTGCAGGCTCAGCAGCACGAACAGCACATTGGACAGGACGAAGCCGAGCGGGGCTCCCAGCTGCGGGAAGGTGCCATAGAGGGCTCGCTTGCCGGGCGGGGCGTTCTCGGTGGCCAGCAGCGCCGCGCCGGACCATTCACCGCCCAGCCCGATGCCCTGGCAGAAGCGCAGCAGCACCAGGATCGACGGGGCGATGATCTCGAAGCCGGGAGTCGAGGCGGTGGGCAGCACACCGATCAGGAAGGTCGCGATGCCCATCACCAGCAGGCTCGCCACGAGCGTGGTCTTCCGGCCGACGCGGTCGCCGAAGTGGCCGAAGAGCAGCGATCCCACCGGCCGGGCGATGAAGGCGACGCCGAACACGGCGAAGGAGCTCAGCAGCTGGTTCGCGGCGGTCTGCGTGGGGAAGAACAGTGCCGGGAAGACCAGCGAGGCCGCAGTGGCATAGGCGTAGAAGTCGAAGAACTCGATCGTCGTGCCGACCATGGAGGCGGTGATGACGCGCCCGCGCGTGTTCGCGGGGGCGGCGGCGGGCGCCGGCCCCGGGGTCGGAGCGTCGGGCGGGGAGGGGTGCTGCACGGTGTTCACGACGGGCGACACTAGACCCCCGGTTCCGCCATTCGGACCATTCGGCCGGATCGTGAGACGAAAGTCGCCGTGGAAGATCTTCTCGCGCGGTCGGTGCGCGGCCGGGGCCGAGGTCACAACTGCGTCTCCGGTCCCGGAACGGAAGGGCAGGGCGGTCCGTGAGATGGGATGATGCCCTCGGCATGCCTGTACCGACTGAGGGGAACCCATGGAACTGCTGATACCCACCGTGGTGGTGGTCGCAGCGATCGTGCTCGCGCTGCTGATCGGGCTGATCGTGCTGACACGCAGCTACCGCATCGCGGCGCCGAACGAGGCTCTGATCATCACCGGCCGCAACACGAAGACCAGTCCGACCGGGGACATCGACCTGGAGTCCGGCAGCGCCCGGGTCATCATCGGCGGCCGCGCGATCGTGCGTCCCATCCTCGACCGCGCCTTCGTGCTCAGCCTGAGCTCGCGGCAGATCCCGGTCGAGGTCGAGGGCTATTCGATGAACGGCATCTTCCTGCGCCTGCGCGGGGTGGCGCAGGTCAAGGTCGGCGGGAACATCGAGGATGTCCGCAAGGCTTCCCAGCGGTTCCTGGACCAGCAGCAGCAGATCGACCACTACACCCAGGGGATCCTCTCGGGCACGCTGCGCGCTGTGGTGGGCACGCTGAGCGTCGAGCAGATCATCCGTGACCGCGCCTCCTTCGCGAGCCAGGTGCAGGCCGAGGCCGAGCACTCGATGAACAACCAGGGCCTGGTCATCGACACCTTCCAGATCTCCGCGATCGAGGACGACGGCTCGTACCTGCGCGACTGGGGACGTCCCGAGGCGGCTCTGGTGGCCAAGCGCGCCGCGATCGCCGAGTCGGACGCGAACCGTGAGTCCACGCAGGCGAGCAACATCAACCTGCAGCAGGAGGCCGAGTCCAAGCAGGCCTTCGACCTCCGCAACGCGGAGATCAAGGAGGAGACGGACGCTCGTCAGGCCGTGGCGGATGCCTCCGGGCCCCTGGCTCGCGCCGCGCAGCAGCAGCGGATCATCGAGCAGGAAGAGCTCATCGCTGTGCGCAACAACGACCTGCGCGAGAAGCAGCTGGTCGCCGAGGTCCACAAGCCGGCCGAGGCCAAGCGGTACGCCGAGCAGCAGGATGCGGACTCCAAGAAGTACACGCACATCGCCGAGTCGGAGGCGCAGCTGACCGACGAGCGCAACCGCGCCGAGTCCCGCAGGATCACCGCGGACGCGGAGGCCCACGCGATCGAGGCCCGTGGCCGGGCCGAGGCCGAGGTCGAGCTGCAGCGCCGTTCGAAGGATGCCGAGGCCGTGCGCCTCGAGGGCCAGGCAGAGGCCGACTCCCTGCGTGCCAAGGGAGAGGCCGAGGCCGCATCGATCCGGGCCAAGGGTGACGCAGAGGCGGAGACCACCCGTGCCCGTGCCGAGGCGTACAAGCAGTTCAACGACGCCGCGGTTCTCGCCCAGGTGCTCGAGGTCCTGCCCGAGGTCGCCGGCGAGCTGGCCGCTCCGTACTCGAACATCGACAACCTCTCGGTGTTCTCCACCGATGGCGAGTCGAAGATCGGCCAGAACATCTCGGTGGGTCTGGCCCAGGTGCTCGACATGGTCAAGTCCACCACCGGGGTGGATTTCCAGGACACGCTCCAGCGCGCCGCCGACGGCGGCCGCGAGGTGCGCGCCCAGTCCGAGCAGACGGACAGCGCAACGCGCAGTGTCCCGTCGGCCGAGTCCACGGACGACGAGGCCTCCGCCGACGCCTGAGCGTCGTAGCAGTCCTCTGCCAGCGCCCCGGCCCCTCCTCGCGGAAGGGCCGGGGCGCTCTGCTGCGTGCGCATGACGCGCCCCGAGCGGCCCCGGCGCGGTCCTGCGCTGAACAGGGAAAGTGGTCCTTCGCCCAGCCCGTCTCCGGCTCTAGAGTGGGCTGTGGGCCTGGCCCGCTCCGCTCCCGCGCTCGATGAGAGAAGAGATCCTCCCCATGAAGATCGGAATCCTGACCTCCGGCGGCGACTGCCCCGGCCTCAACGCCGTGATCCGCGGTGCGGTCATCAAGGGCGACAAGCTCTTCGAGGACGAGTTCATCGGTTTCAAGGACGGCTGGCGCGGTGTCATCGACGATGACTGGATGACGCTGCCGCGCCGCCG
This sequence comes from Actinomycetales bacterium, assembly GCA_012799425.1. Lineage (GTDB taxonomy): Bacteria > Actinomycetota > Actinomycetes > Actinomycetales > Dermabacteraceae > Brachybacterium. The sequence continues at coordinate 7,292 of JAAZLF010000325.1, forward strand.
GGTGCGGGGCATCGGTCGCATCGGCGGCACGATCCTGGGCACGTCCCGCTCGAACCCCTTCGCCGAGGGCGAGGACGGTGCGGCGATCGTGCGGCGCCACATGGACGAGAACGATATGGACGCGATCATCGCGATCGGCGGGGACGGCACCCTGTTCACCGCGAACCGGCTCTACGAGGCGGGGGTCCCGGTGGTGGGCGTGCCCAAGACGGTCGACAACGACCTCGATGCCACCGACTACACCTTCGGGTTCAACACCGCGGTGGAGATCGCGACCGAGGCGCTGGACCGGTTGCGGATGACCGGCGACTCCCATCACCGTTGCATGGTCGCGGAGGTGATGGGCCGCAGCGTCGGCTGGATCGCGCTGCACTCCGGCATGGCGGCGGGAGCGCATGTGATCTGCCTGCCCGAGTTCCCTCTGACCATCGGGGAGATCTGCCAGTACGTGAAGTCCGCCTTCGATCGGGGACGCGCCCCGCTGGTGGTGGTGGCCGAGGGGTTCGTGCCCTCGGACGCGCCGGAGGGGTTCATGGACTACGACCTCGACGAGTTCGGTCGGCCGCGCTTCGGGGGCGTCGCCCAGGTCCTCGCCCCGTTGATCGAGGAGCGGCTGGGCATCGAGTCCCGCGCCACCGTGCTGGGCCATATCCAAAGAGGTGGTGAGCCGACCGGCTACGACCGTGTGCTGGCCACCCGGCTCGGCACGGCTGCGGTGGACCTCGTGCATCAGAATCGTTTCGGACACATGGTCGCCCTGCGCGGCACGGAGATCGTGGACGTGCCGCTGACCGAGGCGATCGACAGCGTCAAGCGGGTGCCGGAACCCCGCTGGCGCGAAGCCGAGGTGTTGTTCGGCTGATCGACGAACTGCGAGCTCGCGAGCGGGAGGAGAACAGCCAGAAGGCACAGCCGATCGACGATCTGCGAGCTGCGGGCGTGCCCCGTCATCTCAGCAGGGCGGTGACAGCCTTCTCGAAGTGCGGGTGTCGGAAGCGGAAGCGTGCCTCGTCGAGCACCCGTGAAGTGGCGTGACGCCCGGTGAGCCCGA
>JAAZLF010000030.1 GCA_012799425.1 Actinomycetales bacterium
ACCGGCGGCGCTGTGCGAGGTGGCCGGCTGTGCGGAGGCCTGCACCGCGGCGTCCGAGCCGCTCGGCGCGGCCGCCTCCCGGGTGCTCGCGGCGTCCTTCCCGCCCGGGCTGTCGGCACCGTCCTTGGCCGGCGCCTCGGCACCCCAGCCGTCGGGGTGCGGTCCGAACGGATCGGGCGTGGTCCGCTCGAGCGGCAGCAGGAACGGCCGCTCGGCGTTGACGAAGCCGAGGTCGAAGACCATGTCGTCGTAGACCGTCTCGAAGGTGCGCAGGCTCAGCAGTGCCAGGTGCTTGCCGTCGGCGCTGAAGGCCGGGGCGGAGTCCTGATACCTGCCCGAGGTCAGCGCGCGGCCGGTCGGCTCGGGATCCTCCGTGTCGGAGAGGATCAGGCGGCTGAGCTGCCAGGAGTTCGGCTCGGCCCACACCAGCCAGCGACCATCCGGCGACCACGCCAGATCCCGCACCTCGCCGCCGCCGGAGCGGCCCACCTCGCGCACGTGGTCCAGGCGCGGCGCCTCGACGGCGCTCTCGGCATCCTGCTCCCAGGCGGTGGCCGACGGGTCCTTCACGGCGGCGGCGCGCTGTGAGACCTTCGCCGGATCCTCGACGCCGCGCAGCGTCACCAGACGCACCACGTTGTCGTGGCTGGAGATCGCGATCTTCGAACCGTCCGGGGAGGGGATCGCATGCAGGATCCGGCCCACCTCGCCCACATCGAGGCGGATCTCCTCGCCGCCGCCGTCCAGGCGCGCGAGCGCGAGCACGTCGGAGCCGACGCCGCCGCTCTCGCGGTCGCTCAGCGCCTCCGCGTCGGAGACGAACAGGGCGAAGGGGGAGCGACCCAGCGGGCGCACCTCGCGCAGCCGCAGCCCGCAGGTGCCGGCGAGCAGGCGGGAGGGGCCGCCGCGATGGGTGAGCGCATGGGCGCTGCCGCGCCACTCGACCACGCTCGCGCGGGCATCGTGCAGGGGCCGCATGGCCAGCAGGTTCTCGCTCGCCGACGCCGGCCGGGGCAGGCGCGAGGCCCCCACGCCGGAGGCGAGGATCTCCACCTCGCGGGGCTCCGCGTCCAGGGAATCCATCGCGAACAGGCGGCCGCGGGAGCTGAACACGATGGTGGTGCCGTCGGTCGCGGGCTCGCGCAGGTAGCCCTGCTCCGAGCTCAGGGAGGTGTGCCGGCGCAGGTCCGAGCCGTCGGAGGCGACGGACCAGAGGTTCGCGGAGGCGCGATCGGTCAGCGCCGCGCCCGGGCCCGGGGTGTCCGAGGCGAACAGCAGCCGGTCGCCGTACCAGGCGATCCGCAGCTTCGAGGCGAGCAGCTCGTCCAGCAGCGGCTCCCAGGCGCGCGCCGCGTGGGCATGGGCCGGAGCGTCCAGCGCGATCTCCTCGCGGGAGATCCAGAGCTTCACCGCGGTGCCGCCCTGGTAATGCTTCCATCCGGCCTGGTCCCTGCGCCACGGGGTCGCGACCACGGTGGTGCCCGAGGGGTGGATCGCGACCTCGCCGCTGCGGCCCAGCGGCAGCAGCTCGGTGGTGCCGTCCAGGTCGATCGCCCACAGCTGCGCATCGCGGGCGATCGGAGCCGCGTAGCTGGTGGTGGCCACGATCCGGCCGTCGGGCAGCCAGCCCACCACCTTGGTGGAGGGGCGCCCCCAGTAGGTCAGGCGGCGCGGGGCGGTGTCTCCCGCGGCGCCGATCACCCACACCTCGGGACCGCCGGAGGTGCGGGAGGTGTACGCGATGTGCTCGCCGTCGGGAGAGAAGCGGGGGTAGCCGACGGGCGCTCCCTCGTCGGTCAGCCGCCAGGCGCGACCGCCGGCCAGCGGCGCCAGCCACACATCGTTCGCGGCGGTGAAGGTGACGGTCTCACCGTGGACATCGGGGTGGCGGAGGTATGCGGCATGGGCAGGCGTCGTCGACATGCCCTCCAGCCTAAGTGCCGCCCCGTGCCCGGGACACCGGATTCCCGGGCCGCGGGAGCTCAGCCCAGGGCGTCGGCGATGACGACATCCGCGCGGTGGAGGGAGGCGGCGAGATCGGCGCGGGTCATCCCCGCGGCCCCTGCCCAGTCCGTCGTGCTGAGAGAGTCCGGCACCATGCCGGCGGCCGCGAGCCAGGCCACCTCCGGCAGGTCCGAGCCGGCCTCGGCCGTGGCGTCCCAGGTGGCGCCCACGCCGGCCAGTGCGGGACGCAGCAGCGCGGTGAGCATCATCGCCGCGCAGTCCCGGGTGGCGGGATCGGCGGGCCGGACCTTCAGCTCGGCATCGCCCCACAGCGCGCCGCGGCCGTGCAGCCACAGCAGCGCCGCCCGCTCGGCGGGATCGTCGCCGAGATCCGTGAACAGGGCGGGCGCCGTCTCGAGGTCGACCTCCGGAGCGCCGGCGAGGCGGTGCAGGGCGACGGCCACGTCCCCGCGCGTGACGGCCCGGTCCGCGCCGTACTCGGTGGGGGACAGGGCGGGCTGCACGCCGGTCTCGTCGGCCCAGCGCATCGCTTCCGCGCCCGGCCCGTCGGCGGCGACGTCCGTGAACGGGGCCTCGCCGCCCCGCAGCGCCACGACGGTCAGCGGGACCCCGACGGCGGCGGCCGCCCCGGCCAGCAGCAGGGCACGACGACGGGCGCGGCGGCCCAGGAGCGCCGGGGCCGGTGCGGCACGGACGGGTTCCGGGCCAGGCGCGGTGGCGCCGGGGCGTCCCGTCTGCAGGCGCGGCGGCGCCGGTCTCCTCACAGCCATCTCAGCTCCCGCATCCGCTGCACGATCGCCCAGTTCACGGCGAGGTTCCCCCAGCCGTTGAGGTGGATCTCGTCCGGAGCGCGCAGGCCCGCCGGCGTGACGTGCTGGTCCAGGGCATCGCGGGTGGTGGCCTGCTCGAGCAGGCGCAGCGGAGCCAGCGGAGGGCAGCTGAGCCCCTCCTCGGAGGTGAGCAGTCCGCCCAGATCCAGGAAGTGGTCGCCGTACCTGCGCTGCTGTTCCGCGTTCACCTCGGCGACCGCGTCGGCGGTCTCGGAGCCGACGGGGTCGTACGGGGTGGGCCACTGACCGAGCACCAGGGTGTCGTGCTCAGGATCCGCGGCGGCATCCCACATGCGCTGAGTGTCCTCGAGGACCCGTGCCACGTCCAGGATGTTGTTCTTCCCCATCCACAGCAGCTGCCGGGACCCCTCGGCGACGGCCGCGAGCGCGGAACGGAACACGCCCTGGGCATCGAAGCCTCCCGGCTCGTCGGGCCGGAAGAACCAGGCGCCGCTCGAGCCGTCGAGCATCCCGGGCACGCCCTCGACGGCGCCGCGCACACGGATCGGTCCCGCCGGCGAGAGCCCGGAGTCCAGGGCGACCTCCCGCGCACCCGTGTCGGCTTCGGGCTCGGCGAGGGGCCGCAGGCGCGGGGCGTCCAGGCCCCGCATCAGCAGGGTGTGGGCGGAGCGGGTCGCGCCGACGCCGAAGGCGTGCACCGCCGCAGGGGCCGCCGCCAGGGCGAGATGCTCATGGATGCGCACCGCGACCGGGGTGGCATCTCCGCCGCCCTCCGAGGTCATCGACGAGGAGCCCCACAGGGTCAGCGGGCGGCTCTCGGCGGTGGGGCACAGCAGCCGGCGAGACGCATCGGTGCCGGTCGCGGAGTCGGTGGCGGAGCGGGGTGCGGCAGGCGCAGCCGGGGCGGCGGCGGGCTGCGGCGGAGGCATCGTGGTCCTTCACGGTGGTGCTGAACGAGCGCACCGACCGGCGCCCACGACCGCAGAGTCTACGGGAGCCCGCGCCCCGGCAACAGGCGTCGCGGAGGTGATCCGTGCCGGTGGCTGAGGCTCACGGCCAGTCGTAGTCGACCACGACGGGGGAGTGGTCCGAGAGCCGCTGCCCGCGGAACTCCCGGTCCACCTCGGCCCGGACCGCGCTGCGCGCCAGGCGGGGCGTGGCGAGGTGGTAGTCGATGCGCCAGCCGGCATCCTTCGCGAAGGACTGCCCCAGCCACGACCACCATGAGTAGGGGCCGTCCTCCTCGGGGTGCAGGCGCCGCACGACGTCGACGAGAGTGCGCGGGGAGAGCTGCCGCCCCAGCCACTCCCGCTCCTCCGGCAGGAAGCCGTCGTTGTTCCGGTTCCGGCGCCAGTTCGCGAGATCCCGCTCGGTGTGGGCGATGTTCAGGTCCCCCATCAGCAGGAACTCACGACCCGCGCCGGCCGCCGCGCGACGGGTGCGGGTGAGGTAGCGGGAGAACGCCGCCATGAACCCCATCTTCCGGGCGTAGCGTGCGCCGCCGTCGGGCGCCTCGCGCATCCGCTCCGGCCGCTGCAGATGCGCCGGCAGGCCGCCCTTGGGCAGGTAGAGGCAGGCGATCGTGAGCGGGGCGTCCGCGAGATCGACCTCGAGGTAGCGGCCCTCGGCGGCGAAGCGGCCCAGGCCCCGAGCCAGCGGCACATGATCGGGCGCGGGAATCGGGGTGAGGGGCACAGGCGGCGTGGGGTCGCGGTCCGCGAGCAGCGCCCCAGAGAGGTCCGACGGGCCGCCCAGCAGGGCCGCCCCGCTCCAGGTGCGCACCGCCGCCGGCGCCTGCCGGGTCAGCACCGCGACGCCGTTGCGGCCGGGCAGGGTGCCGGTGTCGAGGGCGACGTGGTACTCGCCGAAAGCGCCCTCGGGGAGCTTGGCAGCCTGAGCGCGGACCTCCTGCAGCGCGACCACGTCGCAGCCGCGCTCGCCGAGCCAGTCGCCGAACCCCCGCCGCTGCGTGGCACGGATCCCGTTGATGTTGACAGAGGCGATGCGGAGCATGAACCCGAGGTTACGGGCTGGTCAGGTCACGCGGGGTCGACGCCGGGCATTCCTGGAGCGGTACGGTGACGACGGGACGCCGACTGACCACATCGAGCGGGGGACGATTGCAGCGAGACCACGTGCTGGATCATCCGTGGTTCAAGGCGATCGATCTCAGGCGTCAAGGGGAGC
>JAAZLF010000326.1 GCA_012799425.1 Actinomycetales bacterium
CCGGGCGAGGGGCGGGTGGTGCAGGCCACCGAACGCTTCCGCGAGCTGGTGGCGGGTCGCCCCTGGCGCCGTCGCCGACGCGCGATCATGGCCGGTGCGGCAGTGACGGTGCTCGTGCTCGCGGCAGTGTGTGTCACCGCGATCTTCCTGCCCGCGCTCCAGGTGCAGCAGATCGACGTCGAGGGCACCGGATACATCGAGCAGGAGGAGGTGCGCGCGGCGGCTTCCGCGCACGCCTCGGGAAGCGTGCTGCTCCTGCCCACGGGAGAGATCGCCGCGGATGTCGCCGAGGTGCCGGGCATCGACTCTGTCGAGGTCGAACGATCATGGCCGGACGGCGTGCGCATCAGCGTCACCGAGACCGCACCGATCGCCCTGCTCACGAAGACCGATGGCGCCACCGCGGTGATCGGTGCCGAAGGGCAGGAGCTCCCGGCCGCCGCAGGGGAGGGGGCTTCGCTGGTGCCGCTGGCGGTCGCGGGAGGCTCCGCGGATCCGGAGGGTGCCGCGGCGGCGATGGCCGATGTCCTCGCAGCGATGCCCGAACCGCTGCGTGGAGCGGTCCAGGAGGTCACGGCCTCCAGCGCGAGCGACGTGACGATGGTGCTCGCCCTCGAGGACGGCGGCACCAAGCAGGTCGTCTGGGGCGATGCGCGCGATGCGGAGCTCAAAGCCGAAGTGGTGCAGGCGCTGGTGGGCCAGCCCGGGACCGTCATCGACGTCTCCTCCCCAGTCGCCCCGGTCACCCGCTGAGAGCTGATCGGGCCCGAACGGTGATATCGCCCGCGCTCGAGGGCCGACACGCGCACGTGGTGTTTGCGTGCAGGTGCCTGCGTCCATAGCGTCAAGGGAAAGGAGAAGCGCCCCGAAGTCCGAACCTCAACTCGAGGTCGAGGGTTTCGGAAGTCCACGACCAGGTGCGACGCAGGCCCACTCCTCGGATGAACGACAAGAGCAAGGACCAACACGTGGCCGGAACGCAGATCTCACTCGCAGTCATCAAGGTCGTCGGCGTCGGCGGCGGAGGTGTCAATGCCGTCAACCGCATGATCGAGTCCGGGCTCAAGGGCGTCGAATTCATCGCGATCAACACCGACGCCCAGGCGCTGCTGATGTCCGACGCGGACGTCAAGCTCGACGTCGGCAAGGAGATCACCCGCGGTCTCGGAGCCGGCGCCGATCCGGAGGTCGGCAAGCGCGCCGCCGAGGATCACGCGGAGGAGATCGAAGAGGTCCTCCGCGGCGCCGACATGGTCTTCGTGACCGCCGGCGAGGGCGGCGGCACCGGCACCGGTGGCGCCCCCGTGGTCGCCAAGATCGCCCGCAGCCTCGGCGCCCTGACCATCGGCGTGGTGACTCGCCCCTTCACCTTCGAGGGCCGCCGCCGGTCCACGCAGGCGGAGTCCGGCATCGCCTCGCTGCAGGCCGAGGTCGACACCCTCATCGTGATCCCCAACGACCGACTGCTGTCCATCGCGGACAAGCAGGTCTCGATGCTCGACGCCTTCAAGAGCGCGGACCAGGTCCTGCTCTCGGGCGTGCAGGGCATCACGGACCTGATCACCACACCGGGGCTGATCAACCTCGACTTCGCCGACGTCAAATCCGTCATGCAGGGGGCCGGCAGCGCCCTCATGGGCATCGGCTCGGCACGGGGGGAGGACCGCGCCCTGCAGGCCGCGGAGCTGGCCGTCTCCAGCCCGCTGCTCGAGGCCTCGATCGACGGCGCCTACGGCGTGCTGCTCTCCATCCAGGGCGGCAGCGACCTGGGCCTGTACGAGGTCTCGGAGGCGGCGCGCCTGGTCCAGGAGGCCGCGCACCCGGATGCGAACATCATCTTCGGCTCCGTCATCGACGATGCCCTCGGCGACGAGGTGCGCGTGACCGTGATCGCCGCCGGCTTCGAGGGCGGCGGCCCCGCACCCCGCCAGGACGTCACCCCGCAGCAGCGGCCCGCGGCACGCCCGGACTCCTCCCGCGTCGAGCAGCCCCGCGCCGCCGCGCCCCGCCCGCCGGTCCAGGAGCAGCGCACCTCCCACGGCGCCGGGGCAGGAGCGGCCACGGCCGGCTCCGGAGCGCCCGGGGCCTGGGGGCTGCCCCAGCAGGCCTTCTCCCCGTCCCGGCCCAGCGCCTCCGAGCCCGAGACCGAGGTGCTCGACGCCGCCGACTCCGAGGGCGCGCAGCCGGCGCAGCAGGAGCAGACCGCCCCGCAGCCCGCGCCGCGTGCACCAGAGCGCGAGCCGGCGCGCCCGCCGCACATCGAGGAGCCGCCGTCGGATGACGACGACCTCGATCTGCCGTCCTTCCTCAAGTGACCTCATCGCTCACCGCACGGGTCCCGCGACTTCGCGGGGCCCGTGCCCTTTTCACGGGCCGTGCCGGAGGGGTGAGCACCGGGGAGCATTCCGGGCTCAACCTCGCACGCCATGTCGGCGATGACGTGCGATCCGTGGACCGCAACCGGGATCTGCTCGCAGCGGAGGTCGCAGCGCCGGTGGTCTTCGTCGACCAGATCCATTCCTCCGACGTCCACGTGCTGCCGCCCGCGGGCACGCCGCCGCTGGTCGCCGCCGACGCCCTGGTCACCGATCGCCGGGACGTCGCGCTGGCGATCATGGTCGCCGACTGCCTGCCCGTGCTGCTGAGCGACCCGGTCAGCGGCACGATCGCGGCGGCCCATGCGGGGCGTGCGGGGCTGCTGGGCGGGGTGCTCGAGCGCACCGTCGAGGAGATGACGCGACTGGGCACCCGCCCCGCGGATCTCACCGCGAGCATCGGCCCCTCCATCTGCGGCGCCTGCTATGAGGTGCCCGCACCGATGCGCGAGGAGGCGGCGCAGCGGGTGCCCGCCGCCCGGGCGATGACCTCATGGGGCACGCCCGCCCTCGATCTTCGCGCCGGCGCGGCAGAGATCCTCGCCGCGGCGGGAGTCCCGCGTTCCGCACTCGATGCCGATCATCCCTGCACCCTCGAGGACGAGCGCTTCTACTCCTACCGACGCAGTGCCCGCACCGGTCGTTTCGCCGGAGTGATCCGGCGGGCCTGAGCGTCCTGCATGTGGAGAGACGCGGGTGCGGCGGCCGCGCGGCGGCCCCGC
>JAAZLF010000327.1 GCA_012799425.1 Actinomycetales bacterium
AGGGCACACCCGAGAACGCCTTCGTGGTGCGCGGCTCGGCGATGAGGCGCGCACTGGCCCGCACCCTGCGGTCCCATGTGGAGCTGGCCCGCAGCTGGCGCAGTCTGCACGAGCGCTATCGTGACGCGCTGCCCCAGCACACCACCGTCGAGTCATGGAGCCGGCTGTTCACGGCCGCCGCAGACGACGCCATCGAGAGGACCTGATCATGCCGCCACGCGGGAACGCGCTCAAGCGCCGGGTGCGCAGCACGGGCGGCAAGCTGCTGCGCCGCCTGCGTCTGCTGCCCGGCGGCATGCCGGACGGCATCGGCGACGACGCCGCCCTGCAGGACGCGACGCTCGAGGGCGAGATCGTGGTGTACTTCCCGGACACCACCGACAGCCTCTACCAGCTGCGCAGCTGGTACGGACCGCTGCTCGAGCTGCACCGCGCCCAGGGCGTGACCATCGTCTGCATGGACTCGCGCACGGCAGCCACCATCCGCGCGGAGCTCGCCGTCCCCGTGGTCACGATCGCCCTGGATGCCACGCTCGACGCGCTCATCCTGCGCAGCGGCACCAAGCTGGTGCTCTACGTGAACTACAACCCGCTGAACACGGCGGCGCTGCGCTCCCGCTCCGCGATCCACGTCTCGCTGCTGCATGGCGACTCCGACAAGGTCGTCTCGGTCTCCAACCAGATCAAGGCGTACGACTACTCCTTCGTGGCCGGGCAGGCGGCGATCGACCGGCTCGAGCGCTACACCACGCTGTTCGACGCGGCCTCGCGCTGCATCCCCGTGGGTCGCCCGTCCCTGGACACCGACCGGCTCGACATCGCCCCCCGCACCGATCCTCGTCCGACGGTGCTCTACGCCCCGACGTGGGAGGGCGGCCAGGCCTCGGCCGCGTACAGCTCGCTGTGCAGCCATGGCCCGCACATGGTCCGCTCCCTGCTCGACGCCGGCCTCGCCGTCATCTACCGACCTCACCCGCTCACCGGGGTGAGGGTGCCGGAGTTCGGGGAGGCCGATGCCGAACTGCGCCGGCTGCTCGAGGAGGGCGGCGGCCTCGTCAGCGAGGGCCGCTCCGCCCCGCAGGACTTCGCCGATGCCGACCTCATGCTGTGCGACGTCTCCGCGATCGCGAACGAGTGGCTGCCCTCCGGGAAGCCGCTGATCATCACGACCCCTTCGGATCCCCACACCCGGGACGCGGGCACGGTCCTGCTCGACACGGTGCCGCGCCTGGCGGAATCGGACGGCGGGAGGGCCGGCTCCCTCGCACAGTCGCAGATCGAGCACGACCCGCTGCGCGCGCAGCGGCTCGAGCTCATCGAGTACTACCTCGGGGACGTCGCCCCCGGACGCTCCCTCGAGCGCTTCCTGGAGGCCTGCCGCCGCCTGTCCACGAAGCGCGACGAGCTGTGGGAGCGCCTGCAGGAGAACGAGGCCCCGCCGCAGCGACGATGATGCCGCCGAGCTCCGCCGGCACCTGAGACGGCACCGAGGCTCTCCTGATGCCCGACTTCCGTGGTCCCGGCTTGTACAGTGAACAGCACGAGTCGCCCTGGTGGCGGCACGATGAATTCGACGGATGCGGTCTCGTCAGTGACGGCTCCCGTCACGGCAGAGCCGCCGACCCGCACGAAGGAAACTCCTCTATGTACTCACTCATCCTCCTCAACGGCGGGATAGGCAGCCGCACGGGCGCGAACCAGCCCAAGCAGCTGCTGAAGCTCCGCGGCATCCCGATCCTGGTCTACGCGCTCGTGACCGCGGACCGGGTCGAGCAGATCTCCCAGATCGTCGTGAACTATCCGCCCCAGTGGCGCGAGCAGATCGAGGAGGTGCTCGCGGCCTACGCGATCTCCACCCCGGTCACC
>JAAZLF010000328.1 GCA_012799425.1 Actinomycetales bacterium
CCCCACCGCAGTCACCGCTCTCACCCCCATCTGCCCCCCGAGGAGCCCTGCCATGTCCACCCAGATCCCCGCCCCGCCCGCCGACGACCAGCGCCGCGGCCGCCTGCGCGGCGTCGTCGACGGCGTGCGCCGCACCGAGCTGACCACCTCCCAGAAGCTGATGGTGTTCGTGCTGTCGATGTCCCTGTTCGGGCTGTCGAACATCATCCTCGAGATCGTCCCGGACCCCTCGATCGGGCCCGTGGACATCTCCGTGTCCAACATGATCTTCGTGCCGCTCGCGATGGCGGCGCTGCTGTCCCCGTTCTGGGCCGCGCTCGGCGCACCGCTGGGCGAGATCGTGTTCACCGACCTGCTGATGGGTGACTTCTCCGGCCTCGCCGAGATCGAGGGCTACCTGCAGATGTTCCTCGCGATCTACGTCGGCGGCTCGCTCGTGCGCAATCCCCGCAATCGCCTCCAGATCGCGATCGGCGCGGTCGCGATCATCCTCATCGACAAGATCCTCTCCGCCGTGGTGGACCTCGGCAAGGTGTGGATCGGCGTCGAGGACGCCGAGTACGTCGAGGGGCTGCCCGAATCGGTGCTGACCCTGGAGATCTTGGGCCTCGGCGTGGACGTGATCATGAGCGGCATCCTGCTCGGCGCGATCCCCGCGATCTGGCTGATCCCCGCCCTGCACGGCAAGATCGAGCCGCTGATGGGCATGCGCCCGCGCGTGCCCGGCGAGCCGATCCCCGGCGATGCCCCCAGGACCCCGCTGTTCGTGGGCTTCGCCCTGCTGCTGGCGATCGCGTCCTTCGGCTTCGCCTTCCTCGAGGCCTTCGACCTCAGCGCCGGGGCCTGGGAGCCGGACTTCCTGGACCGCTTCGGCAACTGGTTCCTGCTGGTCTCCGTCGCCGCGATCGCGCTGGTGATGGTGGTGGCACTGGCCCTGTTCCGCCTCTCCCGCACCACCCCCGGCGCCTCCGAGGACGCGGAGTCCGAGCGCTGAGGCGCCGGATCCCCCGGACGAGCCGAGCCGACCAGGAGCATCATGCAGACCGCGCCCCCGACCACCGCCCCTGAGGCCACCCCGCCCGTGGCCTCCGCGCCCGTGACCACCGTGTCCGTGGCCTCCGCGCCCGGGGACGGCACGCCCGTCGATCCCGTGATCGTCGTGAAGGACCTGTCCTTCCGCTATCCCGGGGCGGACCGCGACACGCTGCGCAACGTCGATCTCACGATCGAACGAGGCGACTTCGTGGCGGTGGTCGGGGGCAACGGCTCTGCCAAGACCACCCTGTGCAAGACCTTCAACGGCCTGGTCCCGCACTACTGGAACGGCGACTTCGCCGGCTCCGTGCACGTGAACGGGATCGACACCTGGGACTCCTCCGTCGCGGAGCTCTCGAGCCGCGTGGGCTACGTCTACCAGGACTTCCAGAACCAGCTGGTGCGGCCCACGGTCCGCGACGAGGTCGCCTTCGGGCCGCTGAACTTCGGGCACGCCGACCACCGCGAGCGCACCGACGAGGCGCTCGAGCAGCTGGGCATCTCCCACCTGCGCGACAGCTTCGTCTGGCAGCTCTCCGGCGGGCAGGCCCACCTGGTGGCCCTCGCCGCGGTGCTCGCGATGCGGCCCGAGGTGATCGTGGTGGACGAGCCCGTGGCCGAGCTCGACCCGGCCCGCGCCCGTGAGATCTACCTGCGCCTGCGTGCCCTGAACCAGGAGCACGGCATCACCGTGATCGCGATCGAGCACCACGCCGAGTTCATCGCCGAGTTCGCCCGCTCGGTGGTGCTGATGGCCGACGGCGCCCCCGTGTGGCACCTGGGCGTGCAGGAGGCGATGGACCGCCACGGCGACCTCGAGGCCCACGGCATCCCCGCGCCCGACGCGGTCTCGCTCACCGCCGCGGTGGGGGAGGAGAGCGTGGCGCTGGACGTGCCCTCCGCGGTGACGGCGCTGCGGCCGCATGTGCGGCAACGGGCTGCCGGGCCCCAGCCGACAGCGGATTCGCGGCCGACGGCGAACTCGCGGCCGACGGGCGCGGAGCCCGGGGACCCGGTCGCCACGCTGCGCGGCATCCACCACGGCTATCGCACCGTCGCCGGTGACCTCGCCCCCGTGCTGGTGGACCTCGAGCTCGACCTGCGGGCGGGGGAGCGGATCGCGCTCGTGGGCACCAACGGCGCCGGCAAGACCACCCTGATGAAGCTGCTGACCGGCCTGATCGTGCCCCGCCGGGGCACCGTCACCGTGGACGGGATCGACACCCGCTCCCGCTCCGCCGCACGGCTCTCCGACCACGTCGCCTACCTCTACCAGCACCCCCAGCAGATGTTCCTCAAGGACACCGTGCGGGCCGACGTCGCCCTCTTCCCCACCGGCCGCAGGGTGCCGGACGCCGAGGCACGGGTCGACGAGGTGATCACGCGGGTGGGCCTGGACCAGCTCGCCGCGCGCGACGGTCGCACGCTCTCCGGCGGCCAGCAGCGCCGCGCCACCATCGCCATCGGCCTCGCGATGCGGCCCACCCTGCTGCTGCTCGACGAGCCCACCTCGAGCCTGGACGTGCGCTCCCGCCACGACGTCACCGGGATGCTCGACTCCCTCGCCGAGACCGTGCGCTGCGCCGTGGTCGCCACCCACGACATGGAGCTCGTGGCC
>JAAZLF010000329.1 GCA_012799425.1 Actinomycetales bacterium
CGCCCCCCGCGCCGGTGACCTCGGCACCGTGGCTGTGGGGGTGGGTGACTCCTTCGTCCCCTACTCCGCTGAAGCAGCCGCCAAGGTCGTGGACTCCTCGCCCACGCCGACGGCGATGGTGCCCAGGTCACCGGCGCGGGAGGCGTCGGCGTAGCCGATGGTGCCGTTGCCGCCCTCGACGGTGGAGATCATGCCGGAGGTGCCGTCACCGGACTGGCCACCTTCGATCGGCCAGGTCTCGATGGGGCCGTGGGTCCAGGCATCGGGAGCGTTCTCCGAGAGGTACTCGGTGAAGTTCTCGGTGGTACCGGAGTCGTCCGAGCGGTGGACGGGGACGATGTCCAGGTCGGGCAGATCGGCATCGGGGTTCAGCTCGGCGATCGCCGGGTCGTTCCAGCTGGTGATGTCGCCGGCGAAGATGCCGCCGATGACCTCGGCCGAGAGATCGAGCGAGTCGACGCCCTCGAGTTTGAAGACGACCGCGATCGGGGAGATGTACACGGGGAGGTTGAAGGCCTGCTCGCCGTTGCACACCTCGGCGGAGGTTGCGAGCTCCTCCTCGTCGAGGGCGGCATCGGTGCCGGCGAACTTGACCTGGCCGGAGAGGAACTGCTCGCGGCCGGTGCCGGAGCCGGTGGGGTCGTAGGTGACCTGGATGTCGCCACCCTCGGCCTGCACGAGGCCCATGAAGGACTCGGTCCACGCGTTCTGGGCGTTCTGCATGGAGGACGCGCCGGAGCCGGCCAGGTTGCCGCTCAGCTCGGCGTAGCCGCCGGCCGAGGCACCGCCGTTGTCGGAGCTGTTGCTGTCGCCGTTGCCGGCGTCGGCGCCGCCGCCGCAGCCGGCCAGGGCGAGGCCGCCCACCAGTCCGAGTGCGGCCAGCGAGACGAGCTTGTTCTTACGAACGTTCACTACGAGTCCTTTCGGGGCCGTCGGCCCGGAATCCTGTACTGCGAGGAGGTCTGACAGCGGGGACGCTAAGGAGGTCAGATGACGTGCCACCCGCCCTTGCATGAACAGCAGGTGAACACCCCGCCGGGCAGTATGAACTCACAGGTCAGAAGCAGGATACGAACAGGTCACAGTGACTCGCGGCTGCGCCCCGGGTGGCCTGCGCCACCCTCGGAACCGCAGCGGGCCGCAGCCCGGGCGGGTCAGGCCGCGGACGTCTCGGCGACGATCACGAGGATCATCATGCCGATGTAGAGCAGGAAGAACAGGAGGGGGATCAGACCGATCAGGCTGGTCACCAGGCCCGCGATGGCGAGTCCGCGGCCGCTCTTCGCGGTGTGGGCCTGGGGGCCGGTCTCCTTCATGCCCTTGGCGGCGAAGATGACGCCGACGGGGGCGGTGAGTCCGGCGCACATCGTCAGCGCCAGCAGGCCCAGCACGAGGGAGGTGATCGCCGCTCCGGAGCTCGGCGGCGGAGGCGCGTAGGGCCCGTACCCGTAGGGTCCGGGGTACTGGGTCGGGTAGGGCTGCCCCGGCGCGGACGCTGCGGCGGCGTAGCCGGACGCGGGGGCCTCGGCCTC